>NZ_JAJBJC010000218.1 GCF_021811825.1 Candidatus Anadelfobacter sociabilis
AGATCAAATATTTGGATGACTCATTCTTTCCATAAGCTTTATCTCTCTTTTTACACTATTTTCTTCTTTGTGGTTCTATTAGTTTACTCTTTTCATATATTTTAATTGCTACTCATTTATCTGAAGGTTTATGAAGTCCAATTCTAACAACAGCATATGCTCCTTGTCCAATTACTTTTCCAATTATATAATCCTCAAGTCCTGCAGCACTCTGTCAGCTATCATCCTCACTGAGATTTTCATCTCTTCTCGCTGCAAGTCTTTTTATCTCTTCTCTTTGACGCTCTCGTTCGCTAAGAAAATCATTATTTTTATAATTTTCTCTTTCTTGTTCTTTTAGCTTTTGATATACAGCTTGCTCATATCTTGTTCTTTTATCTTTTCTAAAAGCCTCCATCTTTCTGAAGTAAGCTTCATTTTCTTTATCCTCTTCTCAGTAAATTCTAGCTTGATTACTGTTTCATCTTGTATCATATGTTTGATTTCCATTGGAATGAATTTTGTTTAACCGACTTCCTTTCCTTGATTTAGATTGCCTTATCTGCGCTGCTACTTGCTTACTTAGAACTTCAAGACATTTTATTGAATTGACATCATTATTAGGCTTTTTATAAAAATTTTGAGTCGTATTATTTATTCTCTCTAAGCTAGTTGGAGTTTTTGGACAGCTTGCAAGAACACCAGAACTCGCACATTGTTCATTTGATAAAACATGCAATTTATTCTTTACATTTTGTTTTCCTTTTTCAATGTAAGCTCTATATTCGCCAGAAGTTACATTTGCTAAATTAGCTGCACTGGGATTCATAGTTAATCCTGATCCGATACTAATTATTCCTGAAATATCAGGTTTATTTCTTTGCTGTCTTCTTTCCAAATTATTTTGAAATGCTTCATTTTGATTTTCTCCTATTTGCACTTTATACTTTAGGATATGAAAATCATTTCAATATTATTTTGAAAATTGCAAATGAATTAATGTAAAGCAAATCAAACGTCTTTTTATTAAATTGCTTTCAATTTGTCTTATATAATTCAATTGTATCAGCAAATCAAAATTTTTATTATCTGAAATTTAATAGCACAACAATCAATGATGTTCAGAATTATTTTATTCATAAATTATTTTATTAATAATTGATTTAATAGGTCCTTACGAGGTTTACTTCTAATCTTTGTTCCAATACATTTATTTGAGCTATATGGTGTGCTATTGTTGCTTGTTACTTTATTTATAAGTCCGTTTATTTAAACTTTCTCCTCTTCCCTTCTTGTGTCTGCAGACTCGTCCTAGTTTCGTTGCTTCCTTTATTGCTAAATGCACGCTTGGGGAAGTGATAAGGTGGTTTGTTCTTAAATTTTAAAGCATTGTTTGGAATTACAACTTCTTTCAATTTAATTTGTGCAGTTCAATTCATATTATTATCGCTTAGTCCAGTTCCTCCGCCAATTAGAAGAGAGTTTATATTTCTATTTCTATTTACGTTAGACATAATGGAATACTATATTTAAAAATTTATTCAATCATCAATTCAAAAGAACAAGATATGAGCAAGCTG
>NZ_JAJBJC010000219.1 GCF_021811825.1 Candidatus Anadelfobacter sociabilis
CACAGAAAAACTACATGAATTAATAGATAATACATTTGAAAGTAATAATATCTATCTTTTGTTTTAGCAATTTAAAATTTATTTAGTTAATGATAAAGATATGGAAACACGAAGAACTAACGATAATCTCTGTTCTAGGTAAACTATTTCTTGCAGGAGTATATAACATTTCTATTGGAGTTGAATGAATTTGGGGAGCAAAGCTTGAATGATTATAATTACTATTTTCGGATTGGAGATTATTATTTCTATATGAACCTATTGGTGAGTTATATGGATTTATCGTATTATTAAAGGAGCTTAGTTGCAATTGCTTGTTTGTATATGAAGAATAATCATGTGAAAAATTTTTATGATGTGGTGACTGAGAGTAATTCTCTTTTCTTTTATTTGAAAATTCTAGATATTGATTTGCTGATTGATTAGCTTCTAGTAAGATATGAGCTCTTTCTAAATCTTCTTTTATTTTTGAATTCTCTAGTTCTTTTACCTCTAATGTTCTCATTATTAGGGTATTTTCTTTTTCTTTATGGCTTATTGATTCCTTCAATATATGATTCTTATTTCTTAAATCCTCAATTTTTACAGACATTAAAGCTCATTCAGCTTTTGATTTTTGAAGCTCAAGAGCAGCTTGAGATATTTTATTATTTACAAATTGAATAGTCTCTTCAAAATCTTCTCTCTCTTTGATCATATTTGCAATTTCTTGTCTTAATGCTCTTTCAAGACTTGTCAAGCTTTTAATATCACTATTTTTGATTTTCATTTTCTGTTTTTACTACATATAGCTCTTCCTTCATTATTCTTAGATTACTCTCTGCCTTTAATAGCTTTGAAGTTAGCTCTTCTATTTTAAATCTTAGTTCTTGCTCATTTTTATTTGCATAGATGCTTTGATTTAGATTTGATGCAATACTATTCTCTAACTCTGTAATATTTTTCTTTGCTTCTTCAATAATATTGCTTTTAATTTCAATATCTCTTTGAGCATCCTAAAGTATTAAAAAGAATATTTGTTACTTTTAATTGAGCATCAAGAGAATTTATTTTTCTATCTGATCCCACCTTTAAATCATTAAGTTCTCTTCTAAGACTTATTATTATTTTATCGGTGTCTGTTGATTGAAAAAGGAGCTTTTCATATTCTTGATTCATTTTCGATAACATATTTTCATATCTTATTATTTGATTATGCAGATGAGTGTTATGCTTATTATTTCTATCAGTTTCTTTTGATTTATCTGCTTCTAAATTAATTAGATTAGATCGATAAAAATTTAATAAAATACAAACCTCAGTTACCTTCAAGTTTTTCATTATGAACAATTTGACTTTTTGGTGAAATCTCTTTTTCTATTTGTTTTTCTGATTCTTTTGACTCCAAATCATGATGTTCTATCTCTAAATTAATTTTAGGATTTCTTTAAATACCAGAAATTTCGCATTTCATTATTTCTCTATCATCACCATTATCGTTAGTTCTTCGTGTTTCCATATCTTTATCATTAACTAAATAAATTTTAAATTGCTAAAACAAAAGATAGATAT
>NZ_JAJBJC010000220.1 GCF_021811825.1 Candidatus Anadelfobacter sociabilis
ATTTTAAATATTGATCTCAATAAAGATATCCTACTATGTTATGAAATTTTAGCTGAAAAACCGCCGTTTAATATAACAATAAACAGCAGAGCCACAACTCAACTAAACAAGTCTTTAGCAAAGCAAGGAATACAAGTATCAAAAGATATTTTTGATACTATGTTAGAAGTAACATATAATTTTATCCTAAAAAATGACGATCCAAGTGATCAAGCAATTGAAATTTTTATCATGGGTATGATAAATTTTAGTTTAGCACTCCAGTCCCAATCTAAGCATTTATAGAAATCCAACATTTTAAATCTTGTGATATTGAGGAGGCTATACAGAACTGTTCTTTTTTTATCGTTTCCTCATCAAAATTAGAAAAATCAAAAACCTTTCTTCCCTCAAATATATCTTCTTTAAAAGTTGCCCGAAGATTGGGCGGTAAACTCTCCACCATAGCCTGAAGACGCCCTTTATCAGCTATATTTAGTGCAATACCAAAAGGATTATCTTGTTTTTTCATAAAGAAGCAACCAATGTCATCAATTAAACAATATTCTACTACATTGTTTTCTTTTACATATTTTTCAAAATAATCTACAAAATCTTGCTGAAAAACATATGTTCTATCGTCTTTATTGGCAAAGATGATTTTATAAATCTCTTTTGAAAATTTTTCAAAGAAGAGTTTCTGCCCCAATTGGATATGATGATCAACTTTTTGCACATATAGTGGATCACCTTTAGAAACGTAAGCATCAATGATGCCTTCGTTGAATGCTTCAATCACTTCTGGTAAACCAGCAACACCAGTTAACAGAATCTTGTACATGCAGGGGCATTCTGGTCTTTTGCAAAAAGTCAAACCATCCATCTCAGGCATGTCATAATCTATAACTAGTACTGTAGGATTTTTTTCTTTATCTTGCTTTGCTAATTGCGTTCTGAATGAACGAATATCGAATATTACTTGCTTTGTGGAAGGATCATCCAAATAATCACCACAGAGCTCAGCTTCTAAAGCTTCAGAAAAATCTTTGATATACTGCAAAGCTATTTGTACACTGGGAAATATCTGAGAATTATATTTGTTTTGCAAAGTCTTTAAATCTTTCAGGAAGCTTGGATTGTCATCTAAAAACACAACTGTAGTTGGATAATATATTGCTGGAATCATTGTGACTGCCTTTAAAATTGAATAATAAACTTAGTATATTGGTTTTTAGAGGATTGGCATACGATACTTCCACCCATTATTTTAATAACGTTTGAACAAAAATGTAAACCTATTCCTGTACCAGCTTTTTTAGTGGTATAGAAAGCGTCAAAAATATATGGTAAATGTTGTGCATCTATACCTAAACCATTATCAAAAACTTCTATACTTCTCTCTATTCCATCAATAATAATTTTAACTATTGGAGTTTCTTTTGTTTTATCTGAGTGATAAAGAGCGTTCCTTATAAGGTTAACAAAAATTTGACCAAAATAGGTTTGGTCACCATTTAGGGAAAAATCTTCCTTCACTTCTACCTGTAGCATTTCTCTTTGC
>NZ_JAJBJC010000221.1 GCF_021811825.1 Candidatus Anadelfobacter sociabilis
GACAACGGTGCTATGGCACACATGATTGGGGAGCAAAAGGAAGAACCAATGCTATAGGAGCATTGATAGGCAGCACTTTAATTGCCGTTGGTTTAGTTACGGGCTCTGTTAATACGGCTGTTTTTACAGCTTGGGTAGAGCAAATTTTATTGCCCAATTTATCTGAAAAAAGCGTGATTGTTATGGATAATGCTTCGTTTCACAAAGGCAAAGACATGCAAAATCCTGCAGGACGCCGGCCATACTTTGCTTTACTTGCCTCCTTACTCTCCTGATCTCAACCCAATGGAGAAAAAATGGGCGCAAGCTAAGCATATACGTAGAACCACTAATCGTTCTATTGATGAAATATTTAAAATTTATTTAATATGACTCTTTTATCTCATCTTAGCTATATCATATATCTGGTATGTCGTGTTTAAAGTATTATTATCGCTACTTGCAAAATGAAAGAGGTGATTTATTTGGCAAATTACGCGACTATGACAGCTATATCAGATTGATAAAGAAGGCATTTTTTGCTCTTATAAACTTACTACAATCTATTTTTGGCAAAGTTACTGAATATATTTTTATAGACTTGACTCCAATCACTGTTTGTAAGAATATAAGAAAAAAGAGGCATCAAGTATTCAAAGGTCTGGCACACAAAAGGCAAAACTTCCACTGGTTGGTTCTTTGGCTTTAAGCTTCATACCATATTCAATGAACACGGCGAAATTATCAAAATAAGTATAACGCTTGGTAACGCACATGATAGAAAGTCTGCACCTACTTTATTGAAAAATATACAAACAATGCTTGTAGGAGATAAAGGTTACATATCAAAAAATTTATTTAATAAGCTCTTTGAAAAAGGTGTCACTCTAATCACTAAGGTCAAAAAAATATGCAAAATGTACTCATGGGCATTAAAGACAAATTAATGCTACAAAAAAGAAAAATCATAGAAACGATCTTCTCATCTATAAAATCTTTAGGTACATTTGTTCATCACAGACACAGATCACCAATAAGCGCCTTCACACACCTATTAGCTGGGCTTATACATTACCAATTTAAGTCCGACAAATCCTCATTCCTAGTCAATTCTATCCTAAAAGCTTAACTGCAGTTCGGGTTATGTAATATGATTTGGATGTAATACGATTTGGTAGTATGGTTTTATACCATGACAGGTGCAGGTGTAAATAAAAATTATAGGTGTAAATAAAAATTATGGATACAATATTTGTAGATGGTGTTATTAACGACAAAAGTCTTAGAACAATCCGTGATGATCCAAGATTTAAAGAGGTAAAGCAATATCTTGATTCTCTATACTTGAGATGTAAAAGTTATGCACCGAAAAAAGTAGAAGAAATTAGAAAAAAACTGCGTAATGGAAGAGATGGTGGATGCTTTGATTCATTCACGGAATTACAAGTCATTGATTTATGCAAATATCTTATCGTAGATCGAGACGATAGGTATGAAATGTGTGATTTACTCGATAATAATCAGCTTGATATATGCATTAAAGAACGTAATAAAGAGGG
>NZ_JAJBJC010000082.1 GCF_021811825.1 Candidatus Anadelfobacter sociabilis
ACACACCCAGTGTTACTTGAGCAAATGAACCCACTTGACTCGGATCAAAATTACTATCCTTAATAGAAATTTCCAAATTCTTAAGTGCGCCGCCTCCCTTGCCGAGAAACTTAAACTGCTTACTTACAAACAAACCACACGAATAAAAATCATGATTAGCAGAATCATTAGATATAGTATTATCAAAATCAGGCGGCATATACATCAAAGTATCATGCAATCCTACAAAACGCCCATCATCATTAGTAGCTGTAATTCTTTTAGGGTTGTTATAAGAGCTACCCGACCATGTATATGTGAAATTTTGGTTTGGCGTAAGTAACGTAAAATTACCATCGTCTAAGTTATAGACAGTATAATTGTTTACTATACAATTCAAGCCTTGTATCTTCATAGGGTGCAGTATTCTAGACGGAAAAAACTGCGCAGTGACGCCGCCTAAATTATAATTATTATACTTACATATATATTTATCAGGCAGTAATCTTGTAGTGAGCTCGGTAATAACACCCTTCCCGCTAATCACCTCCAACTTTTCATCTTCTGTAATAAAATAAATTGCGTTCTGATAGAATAATGCAGAACTATTTATCCTAATCTTATATTTAGGGTTATAGTTTGTGTCCAGTTGCAATGTAGGATCACCACCAACAAGTACTAAATTATACCTTAAGCTTGTTTCTTGCGTAAAAACGTACAAACTGGAATTTACAGCCACCATATCTACTATCGCTCCGTCAGCAAAGAAAGCATTAGGAATCCCCTTTTGAGTGTACACATAAGGGTCGCTTGTTGTGGTGCGAGTTTTTATAGGTTGCTTACCAGTTAGCCATAATATCTTCGTGAAGTCATTAGCGGCTGTAAAGAATAACACATTCTGCACTGGATTATACACAAGACCATAATCTCTTATTGTCACTATAAGTAATTGTTGCGCTGGATTTAACAAAGTTCTGTATTGTATTGCTCCAGTATTATCAAATTCTTGCACAGCATCAGACAATGCATCACTCCCTATCGTTCCCCACGCCACGGTTGAAGGACTGGTGGTGACCAATTGCACGGAGGATGTAGAATAACTTATAGCTGCAGGAGCTCCAGTTGCCCCCCAGACAAAATACCACAATGTCCCATTGTCATCTATAAATGCGCATTGTCTCTTAGCATTAGACGCATAAGAAAATTTGCCTCTATTCATAAAGTTCGGGTTTAATGTAGGCTTAGGATCGGCAGGATCGGGCTGCTGTAAAAATGCGGTACTGGTAATAGACTTAGTCGCCTCATCTATTCCTAGAATTGTGACACAACAATCAGAAAGAAAAGGCATACTGCTAGTATGATACGGAGTCGTGATGACTGCATAACTTCCAACAAATGAGGTATTATAATTCACTGGATCATACGTACCTACTGTACGCGAAGCGCGAACCACCCCCAGAATCACAACAGGTCTGACAGCACCTGTCGTACCATCGTCCACAAATTGCATGAGAGTTTTGCCGACGGGCATAGATAATATCCTGCCATTACCATCAGCAAACATATTTATTAACATCGCCCCCATGTTATACTGGCTGTCCCAAGGTTGCGTGCCTAATGTAAGTTCTATATTCTCCGTCTTAGCTTCAGGCATAATCACTTATTGAATTCTTTTTGTTGAATCTCCAATACTTTAATCGCATCTTTTCTATTTTGCTCTGAGGCTTTTATCATGACTTTAGACTGTTCTACAGCTAGCTTTTGTTGGGCTTCTTTCTTTCTAAGCTCTAACTCTACAGCTTTAAGTTCATTACGTTCCTTATTGTTTTCCGCCTCCATTTGCACTAAAGCCATATTTGGGTCTGGCTGTTGTTGCTGTGCTTGTCGTTGACTTAAGATATCCCGAGCTTCATCTTCCGTTATCTCGCCTTTACCTGCCGCTATTATAACTTTGTCAGTTAAAACACGTATTCTAGTAGCAATCTCTGGTGCATCCATGATATCTAGGTTCTCTACTAACTTGTCCATAAGATACGGCTGCATATTTGGTGAAGCAGTGCAAATAGACGCTAGCGTCTCACGCGCCCTCTTCTTCTCATCCTTCAGAGATGGTGATGCTTTGATCATAAAATTATAACTTTTATCAAACTCTTCTAATGAGTTCAGTGGCGCTTCATCTGGCAACTGAGTGGCTAACTTTTCATTCAACACCACACTCTTACCTCCAATCTGCCATTCCATTGGGTCTTTCACAACTGCCGCCATCATTGCCTTTGCGAGAATACCTACTCTATTCAAAGCATCTACAAAAACATTTAATAAATGTCTCTGCACGAGGTTGCCCTGCTCTATGCGCTGCGATTGCATAATACCAGACCTCGAATTATCGTTCGCAGCACCTTGTTGCGCCAAATTGATTCCAGCCACTTCATCAAGAAAGAATTTTAATTGTGGTACTAATCCTATCAAATTAGGGTCTAATGTAGGAGGATCCACTATTCGAGGCTCTCGGTACTGTACAGTACCTTCTACATCACCACTACTATAAGGCAAAGGTCCTGCTTGCGTATTCATGGCATCCCATGCCGCCATGTCGTTCTTATCTACAGATAATTTATCTAAAATCACACTTCTTTCTATTAGTTTTGTAGTTTGTGAGCCTATTTGAGACAAAACGTTATTCAGCAAACTCTGGATCGGGATGAGCGGTGAGAAGTACATCATTATTTTCTCAACAGCCTGTTTACTATACAATAATGATGTATGTAAAGGCTCTCCGACGAAAACAAATGGCAAATAATCAGTATAATATCTTTGAGGTAATGTTAACATCACATCCTCAGTCGCACGGCATGTATAGACATGTTCCTCTAATTTTTCGAAATATTCTCTCGCAGACGCTTTCTGCATAGGTGTGATATTTTTCTCACTAATAAAAATATCATCCACTCTGTAGTATTTGACATTTTGTTGCTTCTTAAAAAAGAAGTCACACACTCGAACCATTTGTTCACTACTGAACATTGTTCCTTGTATTCTAGCATACGGATACTTCTGTTTATATCTTGGATATTTCTGCCTTAAATATTCATGATCAAAATATTGTACTATTCCACAATACCTGCCATCATCTTTGAATTGAGAGCGAGCGCGAGGATCAAAAAAAACGTTTGTACCATCCTCATGAGTGATTTTAGGCACTAATTGGTATTGGTTTTGAGATCGATAGTCTGGTCTCACTCCAAACACAGTATAGCCGCGTAGTGAAAAAGCTTTAAATCCTTCATGATAAACAGTTTCATGATGATCCGAAAGTACTACCGTCTCCCAGAATTCAATAGCAGCATTAAGCTGTATATCCGTCTTCGGCTTAATAGGTTGGGCAGTGAGTGTGTAATCTACATTCATATAATCGGCAAGCAACCTATACCAGTGCCTCCCTATCAAATCGGCAGTTAAAAGCTCGCGATTAGCAGCTTGTCTAGCAGCTATAGCCTCATCTGACCATTGCTTGCCTGTCATAAATAAAGTGATTTCGTCTCCTTGCCGATCAATGTCTCTGTAATAATCGCGCCACTTTGATTCTAGCTCGACTATCTCTGCAGCCTTTAATAATTGAGACGCCATATTATCTTACAACCTTCATAAATTTAGTAAAGTCTATCGCTTCCTCTCCAGTAGGAAAAACTAACGCTCCTCCATTAAATGCATCAAAGATACGTGATAAACAATCCAACATATCATCATGAGCACCGACTGGGAATGTCAACATCTCTTCCTCTATAAAATCATGTACCAAGTCATGTATTATACCACTACTGTCAGTTTTACGCAATGTTCTGGGAAACCAAATACGATTACTTTCAAAGTACGGTATTAATCTACGTATCCTATCTTCTTTAGCTAATTTACCAGACGCAGGAAAGACAGTAAAGCGCAGATTGTAAAACTGTTGCATAGCTCTTATATGCTCGATATCAGAATCTTTCCCATATTTCTCATATATTATGCGCTTTGGGTTGTACTTTTGATAAAGATTAAACAACACAGCGGTACGTTCTTGCAGAGGCAGCCTATCTCGTACTATGTCATGTACATATATGTTCTTATCGCGCCCTAAACCTATCACAAACATAGCTGTATAATCTCCGCTATCCTTCTTCTCACCCGCGGGATCTACACATATATACACTGAATGCTCTTCATATTTCACAAAGCCATCATAGAACTGCACCCACTCACGTTTCAGCTCACCGCCTCCCATCGGCACAGGTCTCTGTTGAAATTGCCCAGCCCAGCCATATTCTCCAATATTTTTGCGCTGATCTGCATAGAACTGCTCATCCAGACGTTTAGGACTTAATAACTCACCTTGCCTACGCCTGAACACAACATTCTTACATCTTATTTCTTCATCCTCCTCTGCAACTGCAGGAAGTCGCAGCAATGACCACTCACCCTTTTTAATTAAAAACCCAGCTAAGTCCTCCTCATGTAATCGTTGCGCAATATGGATAATTGACGCATTCTTCTGATTCTGTCTGTTGAACACAGAGAAACCAAACCATTCATTAACCCTCTTTCTAACAAGGTCAGACCCCGCGTCTATAGAATTCAAAGCATCGTCTATAATGATGAAATTTGCACCGAACCCAGCGATCTGCCCACCTACAGTAGTCGCGTATCTACTACCCCCTTTGGTAGTGGATATACGGTCTAAAGCTAGCCTATCCATCACCACTGAAGGGAATAGCGTCCTATACCATGGAGATTGTAGCAAGTCTCGGAATGTTTTAGCGTGAGTGAGATTTAGGTCTTTGGAATAAGTAGCTACCATTATAACTTCAGAAGGATTACGCGCTAATAACCACGCCGTGAACAGAACACTTACTATAGTGGACTTCATATGCCTAGGTGGTATGTTTATCACTAAACGATTGCATTTACGGTCTGCACATTCCTCTAAGTACGCGCAGATTAAGTCTATATACAAACAATGCATATATTCATTAGCAGGCACTACTATCTCGAACGCAGCTTTAACAAATGCACAAAAGTTATTTTTAAAGAACTCTGTGGCATTTATCTCTACTACTTCTTGCCTTTTTTCTTGCCTTTGCATTTGTTCTTCATGTCTCTCTCTGTATCAATTATATGTAAATCGCCTAATAATTCGTCTAATATCCCTATTATTCATCTTCCACCTCTTTCGGATTAATATGTTCTTTGATTTGCT
>NZ_JAJBJC010000222.1 GCF_021811825.1 Candidatus Anadelfobacter sociabilis
AGTGGAGTTCATAAGTTTATGAAAAGAAACTTTAATGAATTTCAAATAGCTATTGCTACAAATTGTTCATTAAGAAGTTCTCTTTCTATTAAATAAACTCCTTGATAAATGCCAAATTCCATATGATAGCAATTATTTAAAGTTCAAGGAAGATATTACATCATTTAATAATGCTTTTGACATCTCAAAACTACTGATTTTAATAAAGCAGCTAAGAAAGGATGTTGATAAACTTAAAGGTATCAGACTTATTTATTTTTAGATCATGATATAAACAACCAAGAACAAGAAATAGAAGTAAAAGAAGATTCAAAAGGTACTAATCGATAAGCATATTTGATCCATTAACCAACCTTCACAAGATACACTAATTGATGATATTTGATCTATAGGAGCAAATGAGGAAGATAATAAAGAGGACTATCATTCTAATGAAATGTCCATAAAGCAGTCTGTTGATGTTGAGCTTAAATGAAACTCAGATTTGTCAATCTCAGATCACAATGAAGCAAAAGTAGATTATTGTATTAATCTTTTAGGGAAAGAAAGGTGTCAAACTCAAGAGATATAAAACTACTCAAAGAAGTCTTTGAAATGATGAAAAGCCTAGAAACTATATAAAGGATGAAATTAAAACCATAAACAACATAGTGTCAAGGGAGATTGAGCAAATAGAGGAAAAGGTAAGCAAAAAGTATATTGTTTCTGATATATGTGTCTTATTAAATATATTAGGTATGTTATTAATTACTTAAAAGTAGCGAATTGCTTTTGAATAAGCGTGGCGGTAGACATATATTTTAATAGTAGCTATGTTTACAGTATCATCCTTAAAATATAGTTTACTGTATTAATATAAAACTACTTATTCTACATAAAATTAATGATATTTAATAAAATTTTAAACAATTTAATTTAAAAAAATCTCTTCAAGCAGCTCGCTTATTTAAATTAAAGAGTATGCTTAAATTCTTAATCGTATTATAAAATATCACTTTTGTTACAATATACTGCAATTAATAAAAATAAAAATAATCAACCTGATTTGAATATTTATTTGTAATGATTAATCTTTCTATTAATGAGATTAAATAAAGCAAAATAATTAAATAAATTGAATCATCAATTTAAAAATCACTCAAATTAATTATTCAGTTTATAATAATTGAGATAAAATTATTAATAAAATTCTAAACAATGTTCAAATAAAGAAAAAGAGTCAAAGAGAAAGAGAATTATCATTGGATTTCAAGCTGAGTAGTGAACATGAAGATCTCTTTAATGAAAATTAATTTGTTCAAATGTTTTGATAATCAAACTCTCAAAATATATTATTTTAATATTTTCTTAATTGGAAATAAATAAACTAGCATTTTATGATGATTTAGACAAATTTTAAGTTTTTATGTTAAAGTATATCGTTTTACAATAAAACTGGATTTTCTAAGAGAATCTTAAGTTGATTATTTATTTTATTAACTCAATATTGTAACAAAAGTGATATTTTATATTACTATTAAGAAT
>NZ_JAJBJC010000223.1 GCF_021811825.1 Candidatus Anadelfobacter sociabilis
TCCCTGAGCTAATGGTTTCATCTGTTATAAGAATATTTCTTTTATTGAAGAAGAGTGCATGTAGGTGCTCAGTTTTTTTAGTACCAATTATAAATTGACAGTAATTTATGATTGAAAACCAACTTTTTGATTTTGAATGGTACATTCTTTTTGAGATCTTTGATATATCTCATTTTGTATCTATTATTTTAAATTTAATTCTTATTCATAAGAGAAGTTATATAAAATTGAGCAATAAGAAGTTAAGAGGATGTATAATATGTCAATCATTAATATTAAGTAATTATATATCATTTATTACTAACCTTTGACTCCAACTTGTTTATCATTATCACTATTGTTTATTTTATTTTGAATTCATTGATTCTTATTTTGCTTAAGATTGAAGAAATTTACACCTTCAAAATTTGTATCTTCATTATTTAAGTTCAATTTTGGGCTTTTAATTTCTTTTACTAAGGGTAATATTTTTATTTTTTGTAACAATTTCTGGTTTATTTTACAACTTCATACGCTGACATATGGTAGATTTTGTTTCTATTTAATAGATTAACAAGAAGCTACTTAATTTGAAAAAATATAGATCAAAATTTTTACTTTGTTGTAATCATATCTAGAATATCTCTGTCTTCAAGTTCTTTTATTATACTATATTTATTTATTGTGTGTTCCTTTTAGTTGAACTTTAATTCTTCGTTGTTTTATTGAGACATTTTCATAATCATTCATGATTTCATTAAGAGTTTGGATATTATTAAAATCATTACCAATTACTTTATTTTTATTTGTACTAACTGATTTTCTTATTTTAGCAGCTATGCTAATATTATTGCTAAATTCCACTTTCAATCATTGAAGCCTGAATATTAGCAAGAGACCGAAGTGATGAACTGCTATTTATTTCTATATTGAAAAGGATCTCTTGAGATAACTGATGAGAACTCAATATTACTAATATTCTTCGATTTATTTAAAGCTCTACTAGTCATTGAAGCTATTTTTTCTAATCCTCCTAAGAATGGATCAAACACACTTTCACATGAATTATTTCAACGGTTGGATTGATTTGTTTTTATAACCCATTTTAAAATCATTTCTTGATATCCATTTTCCTCTTCAAGTAACCCTAAATTGGGGATTGAATTTTAATTTTTCATTTAATGGCTCATTAGAATAGGCTCATGAATTTCTAATTGAATGAGCAATTTTTTGATGTGTACTTAAGAATATATGTTTAAATCTATCATGAATATTTTTGAGTTTATTCGACTGTCTGTACATAGGCTTGCTATCTTTAGGATTATATTTATTTTTGTCTAAGAAGTATAGCTCATTGTATGTTCTCGATTTATCCAATGCTCTCTGCTTTTCTGGTGTATATTTGAGATTACTAAATGCTCAATTTCTTGAATATGTCCTTCATTTTCTTTTGAAAGATCTGTTAACTTCTTATTAACTTCACTGTAAAGCAAGTAAACATTAGCTGATCTAACTCTCATATCTTCAT
>NZ_JAJBJC010000083.1 GCF_021811825.1 Candidatus Anadelfobacter sociabilis
TCTGTGGAGTTGTATATGATAGATGGCAAGGTTTTGATGGACAGAGAACGTTTTGTTTAGATAACAAAAGACAAAATATTTTTCAAACAATAAAAGAAGAGATAGAGAAGGATAATTTTTTCATAAATATATATGGAGATCATGGTATAGGAAAAACAAGATTTACTCATGAAATTTTAAGAGATTATAAAAATAGAGTACTCTATTTTGAAAATTGGAGCAAATTTAAGCAGTCTGAGCTATATAAATATATCGATATAAAAGCGCTTAAAGGTAATGATTTAAAAAATTTAATATTAGTTATTGACGAATGTTATGACAATGGCCAATTTCATTACACCTTAAATGAGTTTTTTAGTGGAATATCAGTATCAAAAATATTAATTTCTAGTAAAAAGCTTGCACCAGAAGCTTTACCAATACACCTGGATAAGTTGGATCATGTATATATTCAAGAAATTATTAAACACGAATGCGTTATTAACTCACCAATACATAATGACTTGGTTGATGGAAATCCACAGCTTGCTTGGCTCGTGAATGACACAATCAAAAAATTTAAGTATCTAAATTTAGGTGAGCTTTCACAACATCAAAAACTCTTCGAACTGATGATTCATGATAATGAGGAAAAAAAAGAAAGACTACTGCTTTTTCAAGTACTTTCGCTATTTGATAAATTTGATTGTAATAAACATAAAGAACTATTGGGACTTATTAATCACTTTGATAACAATTTTTCCTTGTCTGATTATGCTACCAATATTAAATATTTGCAAGATAAGAAATTGTTGAATGGTAAGTATTATCTCAGGATAAGTCACGAAATACTAAGACATATTTTTAATAAGTCGTTTTGGGAAATTTATATTGATTATTTTGATTTTTATCAATTGATCGGTAACGTAATAACCTCTGAAAATTTAAGAAAGCAATTTTATATTTCTTTATTTCGTTATTTTGATTCTAATCATTATACTGAAACATGCAAAAAAGTCGCAAGAAAACTTTTTAAATTTCATAAATGTAGTAATGACTTTCTTAAAGAGTTACGACATTACTCGCATATAATACCAGAAGAAGCTATACGCTATATAGAAGAAAAATTAAATAGCATAAGTGAGGAAGACACACAGTGCGTAGAAGGTATATTGATAAAAATACTAAAAAATCATGAAGGTTTTTTTGATCGTTGCGTAGATTTAGCTGTTGATATTGCTTCTAAGTGTAGTGCTAATGATCACTTAGGTAAATATTTTTGTCATTTTTCTGATATTAAAGAATCTTTCGAAAAAAGAGCTGAGTATTTACTAAATGCACTTGATGAGAAAGACAATCACCATGCTGGTAAAAAAAGTATACTAGAAAATACACTATTAGATACAATAAAAAACTACTTTACACAGAGTAAATCTTATGTAACAACAGATATTTATAAAGAGGATAATATTACGATACATGTATCACTTAAAATACACGAAAGACTTTGCGCTAAAATCCTCAACGTTTATGAAAAATCCGATACATCGCGGAAAGAAGCTTTTTTCAATGTGATAATTAGGCATGTAAGAGAAGTACTTGTCTCTCTATCATATTATTTGCCTAGCTTAGTAGATGCCTTTGTGCCGTATATAGAAAATAATATAAGCGATCCTCTAGTAGAGGAGTTTTTGTGTAGTTTAAAAGAAGCGCAAACTAAGATGCATTCACACGAAAAAAATTTACAGAATGAGGATGAGCGAATTTATGTTAAGGATATTAATGATAAATGTGATAGCATACTAACAAAGCATTTTGATCCATATTTTGATAAAAGATTAAAGTGTTTTTTAGGTATGAGGTTTGTCAAAGAAAACAATTCAGATCAAATCAATGAATTAACTCTTGATATCATCAAATATCCAAATCTTTTTTTAGAAAACTTTAAAAAATTACTATTACTATTCAATATTGAAATATATGAAGATAATCCTCTAATAACCAAAATCATAAAAGAGGATTGTGATTTTATCATACCAATTTTATTCTGCTCTACATTTATTGAAAATAAAATGATAACAAGATACGAGGAATTTGTCATTTGGTACCTCAATCTTTTTATAAAGCGAAAATCTGAATGCGAAAAAGCAGCAAAACTAATTAATAAGATAAAAAATGAATATCCAAATATTTATGCACAGCTTCAATTGAAAGATAATTATCAAAATTTATCACCAGAAAATTTTCTACTTCTAGTGCAAAAGAAAGATATTTTTCGTATATTGAATTTTGCTCGATACATTGATAATAAAACCTTCGAAAAGGTAATAAATTTAATTCTCAAGGAAAATGATCTATATACCTTATTCTGCATAACAAGTTTCATATGTGTTTATATACATAAACAAGATATGCATCAGTGCAATATAAAGATCTCTATTACACTGTTTGAACTATTTAAAAAGGATTTTCTTATCGAAGAATATGATCAACACAAAACTCCTGATACGGGAATAGATTATGAACAATTTTTATATAACCTAAGGATTATTTTTTATTTCTCATTAGACAAAATCACTAAAGAAAATGGTAATATAAGCAAAGATATAAAAGAAAAACTAAAAGAATTTTATAAAAAAATAGAACGCAATAATTGGTATTGGAATATATTTAATTACGAAATATATCATCATAATATTATTACCGTATCAGGAGTTTTGTGTTGATCATATTCTTCGATAAGAAAATCCTTTTTAAATAGTTCAAACAGTGTAATAGAGATCTTTATATTGCACTGATGCATATCTTGTTTATGTATATAAACACATATGAAACTTGTTATGCAGAATAAGGTATATAGATCATTTTCCTTGAGAATTAAATTTATTACCTTTTCGAAGGTTTTATTATCAATGTATCGAGCAAAATTCAATATACGAAAAATATCTTTCTTTTGCACTAGAAGTAGAAAATTTTCTGGTGATAAATTTTGATAATTATCTTTCAATTGAAGCTGTGCATAAATATTTGGATATTCATTTTTTATCTTATTAATTAGTTTTGCTGCTTTTTCGCATTCAGATTTTCGCTTTATAAAAAGATTGAGGTACCAAATGACAAATTCCTCGTATCTTGTTATCATTTTATTTTCAATAAATGTAGAGCAGAATAAAATTGGTATGATAAAATCACAATCCTCTTTTATGATTTTGGTTATTAGAGGATTATCTTCATATATTTCAATATTGAATAGTAATAGTAATTTTTTAAAGTTTTCTAAAAAAAGATTTGGATATTTGATGATATCAAGAGTTAATTCATTGATTTGATCTGAATTGTTTTCTTTGACAAACCTCATACCTAAAAAACACTTTAATCTTTTATCAAAATATGGATCAAAATGCTTTGTTAGTATGCTATCACATTTATCATTAATATCCTTAACATAAATTCGCTCATCCTCATTCTGTAAATTTTTTTCGTGTGAATGCATCTTAGTTTGCGCTTCTTTTAAACTACACAAAAACTCCTCTACTAGAGGATCGCTTATATTATTTTCTATATACGGCACAAAGGCATCTACTAAGCTAGGCAAATAATATGATAGAGAGACAAGTACTTCTCTTACATGCCTAATTATCACATTGAAAAAAGCTTCTTTCCGCGATGTATCGGATTTTTCATAAACGTTGAGGATTTTAGCGCAAAGTCTTTCGTGTATTTTAAGTGATACATGTATCGTAATATTATCCTCTTTATAAATATCTGTTGTTACATAAGATTTACTCTGTGTAAAGTAGTTTTTTATTGTATCTAATAGTGTATTTTCTAGTATACTTTTTTTACCAGCATGGTGATTGTCTTTCTCATCAAGTGCATTTAGTAAATACTCAGCTCTTTTTTCGAAAGATTCTTTAATATCAGAAAAATGACAAAAATATTTACCTAAGTGATCATTAGCACTACACTTAGAAGCAATATCAACAGCTAAATCTACGCAACGATCAAAAAAACCTTCATGATTTTTTAGTATTTTTATCAATATACCTTCTACGCACTGTGTGTCTTCCTCACTTATGCTATTTAATTTTTCTTCTATATAGCGTATAGCTTCTTCTGGTATTATATGCGAGTAATGTCGTAACTCTTTAAGAAAGTCATTACTACATTTATGAAATTTAAAAAGTTTTCTTGCGACTTTTTTGCATGTTTCAGTATAATGATTAGAATCAAAATAACGAAATAAAGAAATATAAAATTGCTTTCTTAAATTTTCAGAGGTTATTACGTTACCGATCAATTGATAAAAATCAAAATAATCAATATAAATTTCCCAAAACGACTTATTAAAAATATGTCTTAGTATTTCGTGACTTATCCTGAGATAATACTTACCATTCAACAATTTCTTATCTTGCAAATATTTAATATTGGTAGCATAATCAGACAAGGAAAAATTGTTATCAAAGTGATTAATAAGTCCCAATAGTTCTTTATGTTTATTACAATCAAATTTATCAAATAGCGAAAGTACTTGAAAAAGCAGTAGTCTTTCTTTTTTTTCCTCATTATCATGAATCATCAGTTCGAAGAGTTTTTGATGTTGTGAAAGCTCACCTAAATTTAGATACTTAAATTTTTTGATTGTGTCATTCACGAGCCAAGCAAGCTGTGGATTTCCATCAACCAAGTCATTATGTATTGGTGAGTTAATAACGCATTCGTGTTTAATAATTTCTTGAATATATACATGATCCAACTTATCCAGGTGTATTGGTAAAGCTTCTGGTGCAAGCTTTTTACTAGAAATTAATATTTTTGATACTGATATTCCACTAAAAAACTCATTTAAGGTGTAATGAAATTGGCCATTGTCATAACATTCGTCAATAACTAATATTAAATTTTTTAAATCATTACCTTTAAGCGCTTTTATATCGATATATTTATATAGCTCAGACTGCTTAAATTTGCTCCAATTTTCAAAATAGAGTACTCTATTTTTATAATCTCTTAAAATTTCATGAGTAAATCTTGTTTTTCCTATACCATGATCTCCATATATATTTATGAAAAAATTATCCTTCTCTATCTCTTCTTTTATTGTTTGAAAAATATTTTGTCTTTTGTTATCTAAACAAAACGTTCTCTGTCCATCAAAACCTTGCCATCTATCATATACAACTCCACAGA
>NZ_JAJBJC010000224.1 GCF_021811825.1 Candidatus Anadelfobacter sociabilis
TTTATCACTCATACTAAGCTTATCACCTTCAGTTTCTTCCAAAGCACGTGGATCTACTAATGCTCCTATTCCACTTTTAAGATCATAAAATGCTCCACGCATAGAATCTTTTAATTTTCCTGGGCGACTAGAAATATTAAAAAGACTATTTTTAATCACTTCTAAAACATTGTTTATTGCTGTCTCGACAATTCTTCTGTCAGAATGACCGTTAATTCCTACCAATAAATTATCGTTAAAATTATCGCCCAGTACAGCTATGCACTTGCTCTTTGCTTCAGAAAAATCTTTACATTCGGTTAATTTTTTATAGAGGCTAATTTTATTCGTAAGTTTCTCTAATTTTTGTAGCTTCTCCTGGCTTAGCTTATCTTCATCTTTCTTATATTCTCCAATATCGAATTCTAATCTTCTCTTCTCCCTCTCCAAATTTTTTATCTCACATTCAAGATAATCGTCTTTTTTTAAATCTTCTATTAATAGATTTACAGCAGAGTTCAGAATATCTGAGAAATAGTCGATACGCCTATTAGCTTGAGCTTCATCATCATATTTCAATATCTTTTTATCAGGATCAATGTTACTTGCTTTATAAGAAGTATCGGAAGATTCATCGAATTTATCAGTATTCTTCTTTCCTTTAGCTTTCTTTCTCTCACTAGGCCTACTATCGATTTTTGATTCTTCGTGGCTTTTGCCTGTATCTTCTGATTTATCTTTGCTTCCCTTACTCTTCTTACTCTTCTTACTATTTTTGTTACTTTTTCCGTATTGAATAATTAAATCATCATCAAAATGATTTTCATTCCTATCTATAACACTCAATGGAGCATCATCTTTATCAGCAAATATTTCCTCATAGAGAGCCCTTTCAATACCATCACGCTCAAAATGCTCATCAATATAGATGTTGTTATTCTGTGCGGCTTTTAAAGTCTTGATTTCAGATATAGGAACTTCGGCACTCTGTTCCTTCTGTAGAGAATTTGGTGATGTTGAGTTTATTTTATCGGCACTTTTTGATCTCGCTTTTATGGATAAAGCAACCTCATTTATCAGCAATTGAGACTCATTTTGCCTTTCTGTTTGTGGCGAATTTATTGCAGTAGTTGCTTGCT
Organism: Candidatus Anadelfobacter sociabilis; assembly: GCF_021811825.1. Classification (GTDB taxonomy): domain Bacteria; phylum Pseudomonadota; class Alphaproteobacteria; order Rickettsiales; family Midichloriaceae; genus Anadelfobacter; species Anadelfobacter sociabilis. The sequence continues at coordinate 1,119 of NZ_JAJBJC010000224.1, forward strand.
CACTTTTCTCAGGACTCTCTTTCTCTGGGGTAGTCCGCTCCCTTAGATTATCAATATTTTTCTTGGTAGCGGCAGCAAAAACCTTACCTGGAATCAAAGAGCCTTGATTAGAATTAGAATGAGGACAGTTCCCTTGAGCATTTTTCATAATAGCGGGCGTAGCAAAAAAATTAGTTTTTTTGTTATTATTTTCCATAACCTCCATCACCACAACAATTTCACGCAATTGAGCAGAAGCCTAATTTTGAAGCTTATGTGGCAACGTAAAGCAATTTTCAGAAGATCAGAGCTTCTCATTTAATCTCAAAGTCCAACCATTTCTATCTATTGCTTCATAAAAACATCTTCATTATACCACTAATAAGCTATACCATCAATACCTT
>NZ_JAJBJC010000225.1 GCF_021811825.1 Candidatus Anadelfobacter sociabilis
GCTTTCTTCTTGTCTTGAACCAATTTCATGATGATTGTCTGGTATATAAAGTTCCGGATTTTTAATGTGAACTGATTTTGTAAGTTGAGGTGGGTCATATTTAATATTTTGATTTGGCTGAGCAGATTTATCTCTTACTTTAAATGTTTCAAATTTTCCTTTTGCAATTCCTGCATTTTGTCTATTTTCTCTAGGCTCTGGAGTTTGAGTCTCTTCATTTCTATTTGCTCCAGGATTGTAAAATTCAGGTATTCTATTTTCTTGAGCATTTAATTGTTCGTACTGTTGGTGCATTAATTCATCGTTTCTAATTGCTTGATTTTGAAGTTCATAAGGATCTTGAGGCCAATTATTTTGTTTTTGATACATTTCTTGAATTCTATCATCTAATGAATTTCCATAATTATTTTGAAATGAATTATTATTTTTATTTTGAAATTCCTGTCTGAAACTTTGATTATTATCTTGATAGCCCCTTTCAGCTGATGCATTACGAAGTATATTATTTTCAACAATTTTTCTATTAATATTTCTAGAGCCCAACTCTCTATTTTGAACTTGATTTGAAGCAAAAGCAGGGGGTTTATTTTGCACAAGGAGAGTTGATTTTCCAGCTTCTCTTCTATATGGTTCTTCTTCTACAGCTTGAGAATCATCATTAATGTTTTCTTGATAGTAAGGTTGATCAGCATTGTATTTTGAAGGAGGAGCATATCCAATTGGAGGTTTTCCTGAATGCTTTAAATATCCATGTTGTCCCAACTCTTTGCTAAATTTATCAGACATTTGGAAATTTTGTTCAGGAGGCGGTTCTAAAGTCTGATTATTTTTAGAATTAGAAGCATTCATAATATCCTTCCTAAAAACTGGATTTTCTTTAACTATCTTCTTCCCTTTTGATCTCTTTTGAAGGTATGGATTAACCATCATTCCATTCTCAATTATAACTAAAATAAAGTAATGCATAATTTTACTTACATTCTGTTCTTTCTTCTGGTCTTTGAGGATTAAATTCAAAGTAATTTTTCTTATATTCAGAATCAAATCTCTTAGATGCATCTATATGAGTAGGAAAAATTGGTGCATTTGATGAATAAAATTGGTTTCGCTCAGGATATTGTCTTCTAGCTGCATAATTTCCTGTTCCTGTCAAGAAACCACTCCTTAGATTTTCTTTAAAATGGTAATCTTGCTTCTAAATTAATATAAAATATTTACTTTGTTTTATAATTAATATATTAATAACAGATATAATATTATGAAATTTTATAAAATTTTTATTATATATGCTTAAAGTAATTTATGAAATAAAGTTATAAATTATTTTCATCTTCATTGTAATTATTATAATTCATATTATGCACGAAATCTAAAGCTTACCATATTTTAATTATGAAATAATTTAATTAAAATTTAAATTATTTAAAACTATTCAGTTTTTATTATTAAATTAGGGGTTTTGGGGTTTTGGGGTGTAGTAAGGGAATATATAGTTT
>NZ_JAJBJC010000084.1 GCF_021811825.1 Candidatus Anadelfobacter sociabilis
GCTTTCCTTTTCCATATTCATAAAGATTGTAGAGTTTCTTTGCTTTATTAAACTGCAGTTTGAATGCTTTATAGATTTTTGTTTCTGTAACAGCTTCATTATAGTAAAATATTGAAAAGATAAATTATAATTATTTTCTTAATTTATTAAGACTTTCAGCTAGACTTGATCCTGCTCCTAATTTATTATTTTGCAAAATAGGTTTCTTTGATATAATTGGAATAGTTCCTGGCTTCTTTTTAAATATTCCTCCTACTGATCTTACATTTGGTTGAGCTTCAATTTTAGTATCATTTTTCTTAATATCTTCTTTCTTTTTATCCTTTTTGGTTTCTCCTTTCTTCTTTTCTTTGCTTTCCATTGCTTTACGCTTATCTTTCTTTACTCTTTTCTTTCAATCACTTTCTTGTGTCTCATTATCATCTTCCTCTCTCCTTCGTTCTTTTTCCTTTTGATAGATTTTCTTCCTTTGCTCTTTAGTCAATGCTGAATAGTCAACAAGAATACTTCCTTCTCTTTCGAACTTTTCAAGTTTACCAATATCGTCTATTGACTCTATCTTTTCTTTTATTGTCTTAAGGTATTCTTCAACCTTTTCAACTATTTGGAGATCTTCAGTTGCTCCACTAGATTTGTAATCGTGCATGAGCTTGCTGAGCTCTCCACAATCAATTTTAAACTCAAAAGGCTTTGATTCGAGACTGGACTTGAAGGTCTGCAAGAAGCAAGATAGCTTAAATGAATTTAAAGAGGAAAGGATACTTGATTCCAATGGTTCAAAGGAAAAGAATAAAGAGCTGAATGCTTTGAAGATTGGCTGAAGCGATTCCCAAGAAGGAGATTTAGAAGAGATCAAGGAGGTATGAAGCGATTTAATTTTAGCAATGGTTGCTTGATTTGTGGTATAAAGCTGTAGTATGGATTCTGCTTCTGGAAATGTGAAGGATCAGAGCTTGTACTTTGAGATAAAACTTTCAAGTGATGAGATTGGTGGCTTTGAGGAATTAGATAAAGATTGAAGAGATGAGCTTAAGGAAAGATAATTTGCTTTTATAGACTTAATTTGTGAGATTTCTGAGTCACATTTAAATGGATAAGAATTTAACTCTGTGAGAATAACATCATAATTTTTGATATCTTCTTTTGATTTTATCATTTTTGCAAACTTCTCAAGGTGTTGATTAAACGAAATTAACTTTTTACATACTACTTCTATTTCCTTCTGTAAATTAATTTTACATGATTTTGCATCTTTCAAAATTTTATCTAGCTCTTCAATCTCTATTTTAGAATGAAGCTTTCCTTTTCCATATTCATAAAGATTGTAGAGTTTCTTTGCTTTATTAAACTGCAGTTTGAATGCTTTATAGATTTTTGTTTCTGTAACAGCTTCATCTTCCTTGAAAGGCTCTATTTCATTATTTATATTAAACCATTGCTCATAAGTGATCTTTAAATCATCTCTGTTATCTTTTTGATTCAATCAATCTTTTTGAAGTATTTCATCAGCTTTGCTAAACCAATTATAAATGTAAATTTGCTTAAATATTTCTCTATGTAATTCTGAAAATATGGGAAGGTTATTCATTTCATCAAATAGAATATGAAGATTTTGAGAAACTTCTGGTTTAAATGTAAGTGATTTATAGTCCATATCTTTGAATTCAATTAAAACTGATTTTGAACGAGTAATCCAATCATTTAATATATGTATCTCATTTAGAAACATCTTTTCGATTTCAACCACTGATAAAATAAGATCTTGCATAGGATATAATAGTTGTCGATTAATTTTCGAATCTGTATAAAATTCTTGAGTAGTTGTGACCAAAGTATTCTTCTTGTTTTCCATTCTTTTCTGCCAATTTAAGTATATCTTATAATTTTTATTCCAATTATCAAATTCCTTTAGTCCTAGCTTTATATACTGAAGCCAGTAGGCATTAGGCGAACATCCTAACTCATCAGCTTTCTTAAGTACTAATTCATATAAATCTAATTGTCCTTGAATTAAATCAGAGAAATTGTTCTTTATTTCATATGAAATGCCAAACATTTTACTTTCAAAATTCTTTCCAGATCATACTTGATCAATTATATTTTTCAATTCAAAACTAACTTTTAATTGATGAATGAATGCTTTAGTTGTATCGTTTTCTGGTAGTTTTTCAATTGAAGAAGCTATTGATATAAGTCCAAGCTTAAGGATTGACTCATAAATTGAATCGTTCTTCGCTTTTAAGAATTCATTGATTAAATTGTCCACTCGCTTTAAACTTCGAAGATGGATAAATCGATCTCAAGTTTTTAAATAATTTTCAAATCTCTCACCTAATTCAACAAGATATTCATCATTTCGAATTTTAGATTCTGACTCCCACCTCGCTCTTGATAAAAGGTACATCAATCTAGTAGCTTCATAACCTTCAATATTTTTAATTTTTATTCCTTTATCAGTCAGTTCCTCAAGAACATTTAGTAGAATATGACATAAATTTTCCCATTTAAGCAATGGATCAAAATCTTTTTGTTGATTGCTTATTGAATTACTATTAGAGTTTACAATTTGAATTGCATATGCATACCATTCAGAACTCTGCTTTCTGTTTTCATATTTTGTGAATAGATCTAATGGTATAATTCCTTGATCTCTGTGAAGAGTAGAAATTATTTCAGAAAGACCTTCAAGAGTATTCTCATTATGCTTCTTAATTATTTTTCTTGTATATTTTAGTTTCAGATCTATAACAGTTCTTGCTCGTTTATGATCGATTCCTGAATATGGTGATATTTGGCAATTTAAACTTCTCAATATAGAATCTACCTCCAAAAGAGATAAACAAACAGGTGTTGGACTTTCAATTTTAGACTCATCAAGAAGTTTCATAATGATCAGTCGGATTTTTAATTCTTCAAATTCAGGAATTTTGATTTTACAAAAATCTGAATATTCATCAACAAATTTTTGAATATCTTTAATCTTTTTAGATTTTAATGATTTTATTTTCTTAATTATTGTGTTTGCCTTTTTATAATCATTTTCTATCTGGGAGATTTGATCTATTGATAACAAACCTTTAGATTTAATATCTTGATATATTACATCAATAAAGCTTTCATATTCGTCATATAGTATGTTTGTTGCTTTTGAGTCAAAATATTTTGAGTAAAGATCTCATAATTTCTGACTATCTGAGAATTTATTGATTGCTTCGATTACAACTTCAAAATCAACGACATTTCAATTTAATCCTTCATGAATCAAGTCAATTATTTTATTTCCTTTTTGTGGAGTTTCACATTTATCATATATTTCTATACATTTTTGTTTAAAATTTTCTCATTTATGAATAATGTGATTAAAAACTTTCTCATTAATTCATGCCTTCACGATCATATTTTTAGCTCTTTCAAAAATTGATGTAAAGTTTAGCAAAGATATTCTTTTGCTAAGTACATGTCTCCATTTATCAATTCTTGAGAAATGAGAACTTTCATCTAAATCTGGATTATCTGTTTGATATCCAGCCTCAAATCAAATATCATTTATTATAACTACATTATCTTCCTTCTTGACTTCTTCATTTTCATCTACTCTTTTTGCTGTTTTTGATTTAATGTTCTTTTTATTTTTACTAGATTTTCTTTTAGATCGTTTCCTTGTTTTCTTTTGACTTTTAGTTTCTTCATTTATATTAACTTCTTTATCTTCATTAGTTTCTTCAATCACTGTTATTTCAGAAATATTCTGTTTTATATTAAGTTTTGTGGATATAAATTGCAATTCTGTATTTACAATTTTGTACTCTAGTATTTGATTGAAAACAGCTGTTAAATAGTTTCCTGCGTATCTTGCTGTAACTAGATCGATATAAAGTTGCTCTAGCTCCATATATGTAATTTTCTCTCCTTTAGCAAATATCTTCTCTCATTTGTCAAATAATTCAAGGAGAAAATTATTCCTTATTATTTTTACTCCTAATGGAGAGTTGATTTCTTTGGAATTTATTAAGTATTTATTAATCATTTCTTTTAAATCTGCATTATGCTTTTTATTTTCTTCATCAAGAATAGCTTTTAACTCAAATCCCTAAATAAATTTTAGAATAATCATATAATAACAAATATAGTATAATTATCTTAGATCATTATATTTTAAGATTATTTATTTTATTTAATGAGATAATGAATATGCTACTTACATTATAATCGCAAGATACAAGAGGTTCTAAAGGATCCATATCTGCAATCATTTTCAATTCTTTTCATTTTGGATTAAAAATACTAACTTTCTTTGTTTCTTCAAGAATCTCATTGATCATCTTCTTAATGTTGAAAGGAACACGATTGCATTGTCTCAAATATTCAACTCAAATGATAATGGAGTTTAAATTTCCAATGTTTTCAATGATAGCCTCCTTTACTTTGTACCAAAATTTTGTAAGAATTATGTAGTCAATAGCTTTAAATCCAAAACTATAGAGAGGAATGAATGATTCTATCATATCATGATATTTATTAATATCGTCATTAATTAATGCTACAATTTCTAAATGACTTTGTTTCAAATTTGACCATTCATTACATTTATCTCATCAAAATTCATTTAATTCAACTTGCTGAGAGTTTGAGATTCCAATTCAAATTCCATGAAACCACACACCTATAAAATTAGGAAAATTTTATGTACCTCAAAAATCACAAGATACCATTAATCCATCGAATTCTCCATCACTTCTTCAATATCAATTTATTTCACAAGGAGGATGCTTATCACAATAGATGTTCACAAGTCCTCCTCTTCATTTCCATTTGTTGTTTCAGTTATTTAGTATTTTATATCAGTAATCAGTATTAAGAGCTAAATCTTGATATCCTATTACATCTTGATAAATCCAATTGCTGAAGACTACTTGCCATCAACTTGTGTCTTCTCTTTCACTTGAATATGTTAGCGTTGATTCTCGTTTGTTCTTGTAAAGTCAAAATGCATGAGCTTTTTGCTTGCATTCCTTTTCATCTCAAGAAAGCATACCAGCAGCTGATGTAACAATTTCTCCAACAAGTTTTATTAGTGGTGGTACTAACATATTAAGTGCTTTCAAACTCTCCGGTAGTCCAAATGGCTCTACTAATACATATAAAGTAAATTTT
>NZ_JAJBJC010000085.1 GCF_021811825.1 Candidatus Anadelfobacter sociabilis
TATCTCTATACTCATATGCTGTATTTATTAAACTGTTTCTATTAGCTTTTTATGCCTTTCTCTACACTTCTACTACACTTATTTTTCAATTAAAGGAATTACGTGATAGTATTATACCACTATTTTTTAGGCAATTTTGCAATACCATCCAAATGGTTTTCTTTACTTTGTATATCATTTTGTCCGTGCAATGGTATCTCTTCAAAATCATTACTATCAGAAGGAATTTTTGCAAGAATTTCTTCTTTTTCTGCTTCATCAATTATATTTTTACTCTCATCAAATCTTAACTTATCTAGTTTTGCAAGAATAAGACTATTGACCATAAATGCAGCAGCTATAAAAATAGTAAACTTGACAATAAAATTTACTGATTTATTTCTAGAAACACTGTCATTACTACTCACAAGGTTAGCTATTCCTTCATCACTACTTTTTTGAACAAAAACAAGCATTATCAAAATCAGCACCAAAAAGACTTGTAATGTGATAAAAATTATACCCATACACTAAATTTTATACTAAAATAAAAATCGATGAAATGCTACAGACATGGTACTCATACTGCTAGGCTTTCTGTAGCCACTGCAAACAAACTATACTCATCATAACTTTTTTGTAATAACTTGCAACAAAATTGAATAAGTCTGATATTCCCTCTATGCTAAGATTCCAAAAAAAAGGTACATATGCACTATTTATGCTAATGTTTTTATATATAGCTTATCATGCAATAAATGGCAATAGAGGTATCATATCTATGTTACAGATAAACTCAGAATTAATAGAGAAAGAGGCATTTTTGAGACAATTAAAAGATGAGCAACAAAAACTTGAGGAAGAAATAAAGTTGCTACAACCAGAAAATTGTGATCTAGATCTTATTGATGAAATTGCTAGAAATTACTTCGGTACAATAGGAAAAAATGAGAAAATCTTATATCTAGATTAAGAATTGTAACATGAAAATAGTATAAATTAAGCAACTAAGATTTGTGGCATATAGATAATTAAGCGGAATAAATAAACTAATATTACCTATTGTTTAATATATTAAGAATATCAATAAAAATAACCTATTCTAATAGTCTTCTTGCTTTCATAACAAACTATAATTATAATTTTTATATAGATAAAAAATAAATAAATTAATATAATTATGGGTAGAATTGCTGTATTAGAACGTTCTCAAGATGGTACTTCTGTATCGATTGAAGATTTACCAAATTTAGAACCAAAAGAAGGGCAGATATTAGTGCAGAACTCAATTATAGGAATGAGTACGGCAGATATATTGACAAAATATCAATTGATTGAGGGACTATTCAAAAACAATAGAATAGTATTAGGCTATGAGGGTGTAGGCACTGTATTATCAGTTGGTCTAAATGTCAAAGGTTTTAAGCCTGGTCAGAAAGTAGCTTATATCAATCCTACAGCTGGAGCTTGCGCTACACAATGCTGTGTTCCAGCTTTATATACAGTGGCTGTACCACAACAACTATCAGAAAAAGACTTAGCAGCAGTTTTTTTACGTGGCATGCTTGCGCATGCTCTAACAAATAGAACATTTATAATTTCTAGCGAAACTAATGTACTAATTCATGACCTTGCGTCGGCTACAAGTCATATAGTATCACAATTTGCAAGATTAAGAAAACCCAAGATACTAATTGGCACTATTAATTCAGAAGAACAAAAGAAGGAAGCTATTGCTCATGGGATATGTGATCATATTTTAAATTATAATAGTGAAACATTTACACGTGATATAATGAGATTAACCAATAATGTTGGTGTACACGTTGCTTATGATGGTATAGGTAGTGCGTTTGTTATGCATAAGACAATTAGTTCATTATGTAGATTCGGTATGCTAGTGCTTTATAATGAAAGCATTTTTAGAATACCGCATGTATCAATATTGGAACTTGCAAAAAGATCTCTCTATGTGTCAGTACCATCAGTTTTTGATTATAAGCACGTAAGAGAGGAATTTGTTCTTACTGCAAATGACATATTTTCTCTACTTACATCAAACATATTATCCCCTAATTATATAGAATACAATCTAGATGGATTGGATGAAGCATTAAAAGTATTAGAAAATCAGCAATCACCTAATTCTATTATTATTAGCATATAATCCATATCTCCATATTTTTTACTACATACTGATAATTGATATATTAGAGATATATGTAATGCTTGATATAATTTTTTTTAAATAATTCCACATTGCGCAAGGAGGAAGTATATTGTATCAGTAAGTCGTTATGATCAAAATATTAATATAGCATTTTAGCTGCGCAGGAGAAGGTTTGAGACTTACATACTGATTGTCTTATAACGCAAAGAGTATAAAAATGGAATTTTAATTACAAAAAAAAAGAAGAGATGCTTATATATAAGGTATAATGTACAAACTTCAACAGAATTAGTTGCTTTACCAAGAGGAGATAAATTATCACAAAAAAAGATTCTTCTATAAAAATTTCGAATTTGGTATTGTTAGAATAGAGAGCAATGAATACATCTAAATAGTAATAGTTTAAAGACATAGAACTTCATATAATATACAATTAACAAAGAAGATTTGCATAATAAAACCAAAGTAATGGCGCTTTTTGATATATCAACGATACAGCTGTATTAGCTCTTTAAGATGCTCGTACCCTGCATAAGTTTGGGAAGTTTTTAAAACAAAGATAGAATTTTTGAAGATAAAAAACAAAAAACACTTATGAGCCATTTTGTGCTGTAGAACTATCAAACACTACTACTGCGCTGACCTAATATAACTTACATTAGTAGAAATCCACAAACTTGAAGCAGAGATGTTCTATCGCATGAAGTGAGTAATTAATAAATCTAAATAATACGTCCTGTCTTTTTTCTTTCGTTTGGACAAAGTAAAGCTTTTCTCAATCTTATGCTTAGTGGTGTCACTTCAACAAGCTCATCATTGTGTATATATGACAACATTTCTTCTAGAGTCATTATTTTGGGTGGAGTAAGTTTTATATTTTCATCCGAACCCGCTGCTCTAACATTTGAAAGATGCTTGCATTTCGTAGGATTTACTTCCAAGTCATTTTCTCTGCTATGCTCTCCTATTATCATTCCCTTATATACCTTACTTCCAGCACTTATAAATAATATGCCACGTTCTTCCAATGTGTTTAATGCATAAGCAACCGCCTCTCCATCGCTAGATGAGATCAACACGCCTTTTCTTTGTTTTTCCCAATTGCCTTTATGGGGATAGTACCCATAAAAAAGTTTACTCATCACTCCAGTTCCGCGCGTATCATTCCGGAATTCACCTTGATAACCCATTAAGCATCTAGATGGCACATGAAAAATTAAGCGTAGCCTTCCTCCACTACTGCTACGCATATCTATCATATCTCCTTTCCTTGCTGAGACTTTTTCTATTACTATACCGCTATAGCTTTCATCTATATCTATTACTACCTCCTCTATTGGCTCTAATAGCTCTTGATTTTGTCCTTTCTTAAATAGAACGCGAGGAGGAGAAACAGATAATTCAAAACCTTCGCGCCTCATTGTTTCGATTAATATACCCATCTGCAATTCTCCACGACCTCCCACTTCAAAACTATCACCACTACTAGAAATTTTTAAATCAATTGTTATATTACCTTCTGCTTCGCGTGATAGTCTCTCAAGCAGCATACGTGAAGTTACTTTGGTTCCCTCTCTTCCTGCAAGTGGCGAATCATTTACTTTAATTGTGACAGCCATAGTTGGCGGATCTATTGGAAGTGATTGTATAGGATTTAATAGATCAATAGAACATATTGTATCTGCTACTGATGCTCTCTGTAACCCAGCAACAGCAACTATATCTCCAGCTTTTGCTGTTTCTATCGGAACACGTTCTACACCACGAAATCCAAACAATTTTGTAAGTTTTGTATTATCAACAACTTTGCCATCCAAACCCATACTATGTACACGATTACCAACAGATGCCGAACCTGAATAAACTTTCCCAATTAAAAGACGACCTACGTATGGATCGTATGTCATTAGAGTGGCGAGCATTGAAAAAGAACCTTCACTATCTTGATTTATTTTTGGTTCTGGAATGTGATCATACATCAAATCGAATAGTGGTTTTAGATCTTGACCTACAATATTAGCATCTTTGCAAACCCACCCATCTCTACCAACTGCATATAAAACTGGAAAATCTAACTGCTCATTGGTAGCTCCAAGTGCTACAAATAAATCAAAAATCTCATTTAAAACTTCACTAATTCTCCTATCAGCTCTATCAACCTTATTGATTATTACTATCGGACGCAATCCTATCTTCAATGCTTTATCTAAAACAAATTTTGTTTGCGGCATAGGACCTTCTGATGAATCTACTAACAGCAACACGCCATCAACCATTGATAGTACTCTTTCAACTTCTCCTCCAAAATCTGCGTGTCCAGGAGTATCAACTATGTTGTATTTTACATCATCATACTCAAGAGATGTAGTTTTTGCTAAAATCGTTATTCCACGTTCACGTTCAAGCTCATTAGAATCCATTACGCGCTCCACTACACTCTCATTATTTCTGAAAATGCCACTTTGTTTTAACATCTTATCCACCAATGTTGTCTTTCCATGATCAACATGAGCTATAATTGCAACGTTTCTTATTTGTACTGACACAAAACTAATATATAAAATAGAAGATTACAAAATAATCAGAAAATATACTAATAAGTCTAAGCAATATACTTCCGACAAGTTGAAAATAGAATAATCTGTTTATCAACTATAGCACGACATCTTATCTGCCTTGCTCAAGGTTTTCATGGTACTAAAAAAAATAACATCTCGCAACATATAATTACTTAGTTTTAACCCTACCAAATTAGTATATCTGCTTATAGTTATGGTCGCTATAATGAAAATGAGAAGAGTTAGCTATTTGATAGTTATTGTATCCATATTTATATTTTGATCGTAACCCAAATATTTATATAGTAAGTTCTGTATGAGTAAAATTTGTTTTGAGTGGATATTGCAAGTCAGTTTAATATATGATAGAGTTGGGGCCCATTACTTGAAGATCGGGAAATGAACAAATGAAAAATAGTGAGTTTAGAATTGAGATAGACA
>NZ_JAJBJC010000226.1 GCF_021811825.1 Candidatus Anadelfobacter sociabilis
TTTATTCAATTTCCAAGGGCCAGTAAGCTTTTATTAATATTAGCACCTTCCACCATTCTTTGTCCACGGTTTGTAGTTGAAGCAGCTCTTTCGCTACCAGCGAGATCTATAAGTGAAAGTTTTGAATTTCATCAACTACAGCTCAATTCAGTAATTAGCAAAACTCTTAGTTTAAAACACAATGGAGGTACGAAAACTATCATAATATTTAGGAATGGTTTACTATATTATTATGATGAAACAGATAATGATCGAAATAGAATGAAAAGATATATTTGATGTCAGCGATGTTTTAAATCCTGATTGGACAAGATGGCGGGAATTCTTGAGTGCATTTTTGCATTTCATTAAATTTGGCGAAGATACTTTTAAAAATGAACAAGAACTTAGAGAAATTGAAGAGCAAGAACAAGAAGCAAGATTTATATTTGATAAGACCTCTGCGAGCCTTAACAATTTACTTGATTCAAATGAAGAATTTGAACTTGATGAAAAAGAAATTGTCTTAAATGAGGAAATTCCAAATCTTAAATTAGAATATGAAAAATTATCAATTGATAAAAGAGAACAAGAAGAAATATTATCAAAGATTGAAGATACATTATCTAGACTCTCTCAAGAATCATCAGCTTTAAAGAGAGAAATGGACCAATGGAAAGTTCAAATTGTGAGAAGCCCAGAAAAGATAAAGCAAACTCAAGAGCAAATTAAATTTGAATGAGAAGCAGTTTCAAAGAAAAATCAGGAGTTAAAATAAACAACGTGAATCTCAGCTTACAAAGGAAAGTTTTATTTATTCTAATAGATTTTAGATGTCAGAACTTTATACAATTCTCAATAGTATAGAACAAATTACAAAAGATGAAAATAAATTTAAAGAACTTAAAGAAGATATACAGATTAAAAAAATCGAAATTTTAAAGGATCGAGAACAAAATGATGAGAAGCAAAGTAGCATAAGAAATATTATTGATCATATTCAACTAATGAAAGAAAATACTTCAAATATTCAAAAATCAATCGAACAACTCAAGAATAATTATGACAAAACTTTTAAAGAAAATGAAGGTGAGTTAGATAGAGAAGCAGCAAATTGTAAAATATATCAAAGTGAAGTAAAGGATCTTGATTTATTTGTAAAAGAAAAAGCAAAAGAAATAGATAAAGTTAAACACGATTTTAATCGCTTTGAAGATGAGTGAATAAGTAAAGCAGATGAAATATTAGAGCAAATTAAGCGTCATGAAATTATACTTAAACAGCAAACAGATAATTTTAAATCATTATGTCGATAGACTATGTAGCAAAAGCATGTAAGTTTAATCAATATCATTTTTCAATTATACACATGGCTATAGGGGTTTTGGGGTACAAATTTCTCCATTTAGTATGTTAGTTTGACCATTGGTCATTCTATCTTTTGTTGTGAATATAGATTATTTACAGTATTGTTTACAGTATTAATTGTTTGTATATTATTAGATATATTTT
>NZ_JAJBJC010000227.1 GCF_021811825.1 Candidatus Anadelfobacter sociabilis
AAAGTTTTATGTACTAAGCAGAATGAGAATTGGGTAATGAATATGAAGCTTAAGTGCATTGTTTCAGTTGTTCAAGAATCTGATATACACAATATATTAAAAAGCAATAAAGTAACACATCAAGGAAAACTTTCAGTTCCAAAGGGAAGAGCTATAGCACTAAGCATTCAGACAATAAATGGTATGCATTTGAATTTTATGTTTGATCAATAATATTGAGTTTGCTTATTTTATTAACACAGGCTTGAAATATTTCAAATAATCATTCAAACCAAATTTTACAATCGAAGATTTCATAATTGATAAATCTAAAATTCAATATCAGCATACTGATTTATTTGAAATTGACTATGATTTGGCTTATTCTTATATCAACCCCTTTGCATACAATAAACTAATATAATTGCTTTGTATTATCTTTTAAAAAGTTGTGCGTGAGATTTTTAATAAACCATATCAATTACTAATAAAAATTTCACAGTTATCAGAAAGATTGTCATACTAATTAATTATATTGTAGATGCTCAAAGTAATGTTTCTATTCAAACATTCTCAAAAAGTAGCGATGAGTTGTCAAGTTCAAACACAAAGGACTCAGATACTAATACTAAGGGTAAAATCATATTTTAGCTTCACCACTTTCATATATAAAAATTAAGACAAATACGATTACTTTAAATAGGAAGTACTGAAAGTACAGAGTCAAATCAATGCTTTAACTCCGAGATCGAGCAGTTGAGAGCAAAGGTGAGGATAGCTTAAATTAAATGATTTTCATGCATAATCATAATTCTTACTGAAAATGAAAATTTATAAAGTGCACACTTAGATAAAACGAAATAGTATGAATAAATCAAAAAATACATCACTATTTGCAGATGATGCAACGAGCCAAGTTGATAAAATCATGAAAAACGATGCATTGTAAGACTATATCTCATACACATACTCATCGAGTTTATATAGAAAATTAATTTTTAGCAAAGATTACTCAAGAGATGGTAGGTTTTTATCATATTAACCTTTAGATTTTAAAAGAAAAATTCTTTCACAAAAGCTTAACTATGAAATGAACTCTCATCGAATTAAGCAAGCAATTAGGAATAGATCAAATGTCAGACTATTAAACAGAAATATTTTTGGAAAGCAAAAACATTCGACTGATCATGAATCGATCCAATATAGTTCAATTTTAAATACATCAGATCAAGAAAATTATCAATTTGCCTTTAAATATAAATAAATTATCACTTGATCCAATAGGTAGGACAATTTTTATTTAAAAATTTAAGTAAAAATAGATGCAGCATATACAAGCAATAGCCATATTCAAAACACATCCGTAACGAGGGCAAGACATATACATAAAAACGAGCTTATAAATAAATTTGGAGTGACAAAGTGAATTCAACAATTATAATGACATTATATTTTAATAACATTCAATTTTATTACAATCATTAGGGGTTTTGG
>NZ_JAJBJC010000029.1 GCF_021811825.1 Candidatus Anadelfobacter sociabilis
TCCTGATCTCAACCCAATGGAGAAAAAATGGGCTCACGCAAAACGCATTCGTCGTACCAAAAATTGTTCTATAGATGAAATATTTAATACTTATTTAATATAACTCTTTTATACTGTTTTAGATATAACACATGATTTGTCACAGCATTTTTAGCATTTTCGTAGCTTTGGTTATCACTTTTTAATAAATTTGGTGCTTTCTTAATTTCAATTAAAAATCTCACGATAAATCTGGCTATATTTATTTTATATTATTACATTGTCTTTCCCTCATCGCTTAATGCATTTACTATATCTTTTTGCATCAAAGCTACTACATAAATCTAAGGATGGTACTTTAATGTTGATAGTGTATTTGAAGTTAATTTTGCATCATTATATTCTCACGTTCAGCGTTTATTAAGCCAGAAATCGTGATATTACAATCACCATCTTGATACAATTATTGCAAATTGCGCTTGTTACCAATATATTGTCTAATATCAGCCATGTTGCTATTCTCTCCTAATGATTGCACTTCTGCATTGCCATTTCTTTGTAAACAATAAAAGCGCCTTTCAATGAGTCGTTAATTTCATTATTTACTATACTAGAAATTGAAGGAAATATAGAACATCAAAACAAATACATAATTAAAGATGCATTTATGGACTACACTAGAGATTGCTATAGAACTTAGCTGTATTTCAAATTTATACTACTTTTAAATATAATTCTGGTGAAAGTGAGAATATATCTTATTTGCTAGGTCCTTGCCAATACCATAGACCCTTTCTAGATCTTTCAGACCAGCAGCGGCAATTCTATCTATGGAGCCAAAATAATTTAATAGCGCTCTACAACGAACCTGTCCTAAACCCTCTATTGCATCAAGAGAAGACCTGTGTATTTGTCTGATATTCTTTGCGCGGTGAGATTCAATGCCAAAACGATGGGCCTCATCTCTAAGTCGCTCAAGATAATATAGCACTTCAGAATTTTTATCTAATACAATAGGATGCAAACTATCGATCCAAAATGCTTCTATATCAGTATTACGATTTTTACCCTTCGCCATTGCTATAACTGATAACTGCTCAATATGCAATTCTTTTAGCGCTCTCAGAGCTGCATTAAGTTGCCCCCTTCCTCCATCAACGATGATTAAATCAGGCTTATGCTCAATTGAAGAAAATCTACGCAATATCATTTGATACATCATACCGCAATCATCACCACCTTTCGCCTCTATTTTAGAAAAAACAAATCGTTTATAAGCGCTTTTGCAAAATCCATCGGGAGTCGCTACAATCATCGCACCACAAGCGTTAATACCATGTGTATGACTATTATCATAAACTTCAATCCTTTTAGGGATCGATGGTAATTTAAATATCTTTACCATGTCACTTAGTATCGCATCATTTACACTGTTAATGTTTATATGTCTCTTTAATGCTTCAAGAGCATTTTCTCTCGCATAATTAATTAATTCTAATTTATTGCCTGCTATTGGTTTAGTAATGTTGACCTTATACCCCGCAGATTCCGAGAATGCGTTTTCAAAAAACTTAGTGTCTTTAAAATTGAGATTCACCAAAATCTCTTTAGGTGCAATATATTTACTATAATATTGACTAAGAAATGCTAACATTGTTTCAGATAGTTGAATATCTGCAGTATCTTTAAAAAAAGATATATTATGATTAATCTGCTTTCCAGATCGAAAACTAAATAATTGTATACAATGTATGTTATGTAATTCTACTGCCCCAATAACATCAACATCCTCTACATTAAACGTGTTAATCTTTTGCCATGATTGAGCATAAGCTAATGCTTTGATACGATCTCTATAAAAAGCGGCACGTTCATATTCCAATCTCTCACTAGCTTCTTCCATTTTAGTTATAAAACTACTGTGAATTGGAGTAATTTTTCCACTTAAAAAATCTGATGCTTGCTTTACTAGATTTAAATAATCGATTGATGAAATTTTACCTACACATGGAGCACTACAGCGTTTTATATGATACTGTAGGCATGGTCTTGTTCTGCTTTTAAAAAAAGTATCATTACACGTGCGTAATAAAAAGACTTTTTGTAAAGCAACCATAATTTTTTCTATTGTTGATGAAGATGTGAATGGACCAAAAAACTTACTTTTTTTATTCACTATACCCCTATATTTTGACAGCCGTGGAAAGTCATGATCTTTACTTAATGTTATAAATAAAGCCCTTTTTTCATCATAAACTAAAATATTATATTTTGGTTTTAGCGCACCAATAAGATTACTCTCTAATAACAAAGCTTCGAATTCTGTGTGAGTTGTGATGAATGTCATTTGTTTAGTTTCAGCTACCATACGCTGCAATCTATTAGTTAATTGCGCATACCTAGTATAGCTCTGAACACGTTTTTTTAGGTCCTTTGCTTTACCTACATAAAGAACATTTTTTTCATTATCTAACATCTGGTAAATTCCAGGAGAGTGTGATAAATTCTGAACATATTTTGTTATAATCTTTACTCCTGACTGAAGTTGCATAACATTTTATAGAGAAAAATTGGATGAGACTCAAACTTACAAGCTATATGAACACTATATTGTGTATATTTTTATTTTTATGACAAGTAGCATTTTCAACCTTAAAGCTCCTTTTTTACTTAATGGCAATCAACCACGCGCTGTACAGCTAATAACAGAGAACCTGCTATTGGGTATTAGGGATCAAGTGCTATTAGGAGTTACCGGCTCTGGCAAGACATTTACCATGGCTAATGTTATAGATAGAATCATGTGTCCAACACTTATTATTGCACCAAACAAAACATTGGCGGCACAGTTATACGGTGAGATGAAAGTATTTTTCCCAAATAATGCAGTTGAATATTTTGTATCTTATTACGATTATTATCAACCAGAAGCCTATATACCAAGAACAGATACTTATATAGAAAAACAAGCTACAATTAATAGTCAAATTGATAGAATGCGCCATTCAGCTACTAGAGCGTTACTTGAAAGAAGAGATGTTATAGTTGTTGCTAGCGTATCTTGTATTTATGGACTAGGAGATGTTGAACTTTATAGTAAGATGATATTAGATTTAAAAGTGGGGGACTCTATAACGCGTCAAGACCTAGCTATAAAACTTAGTGAATTACTGTATAAGCGAAATGATATAAATTTTATTCGTGGCACATTTAGAATGAGAGGAGATGTTATACAGATATTTCCTTCACATTACGAAGATAGGGCTTGGCAAATCTCAACGTTTGGTAATGAAATAGAAACTATCAGTGAAATAGATGCATTAACGAGCAAAACAATACAGCAATTAGCTAGTATTAGAATATATCCAAATAACCACTACGTAACGCCAAAACCTACATTGACTCAAGCCATCACTTATATAAAAAATGAATTACAGGAACGGCTAGAAGAATTAAAAAAGGATGGCAAATTAGTAGAGGCAGACAGATTATCAAAACGAGTAATGTTTGATGTAGAAATGCTAGAAACGACTGGTATGTGCGCTGGTATTGAGAATTATTCACGTTACCTGTCGGGCAGAGAGGCTGGCTATCCTCCACCAACTTTATTTGAATATTTGCCATCTGATAGTTTAGTGATTGTTGATGAAAGTCACGTAACGATTCCACAAATAATGGCTATGTACAGAGGCGATGAGGTACGCAAAAAAGTATTGTACGAACATGGATTTAGATTGCCTTCTTGCGCAGATAACAGACCATTAAAATTTGAAGAATGGGATAAAATGCGAACACGCACACTGTATGTATCAGCAACTCCAAATGTTTGGGAAATAGAGCAAGCAAATGGAATGATAATAGAGCAATTAGTACGTCCTACTGGATTATTAGATCCAATTTGTATTGTATTGCCTACAGAGAATCAAATTGATAGTCTCATTTCTGAATGTAAAAAAGTTATAGATACGCTACAAGCTAGAGTTTTAATCACAACACTCACAAAAAAAATGGCCGAAGCTTTGGCGGAATATTTATATGAAATAGGTATTAAAGCAAAGTATATGCACTCTGATATAGATACAATAGAACGCATTACGATTATTAGTGATTTACGAAGAGGTAATTTTGACGTGCTTATAGGTATAAATTTACTTAGAGAGGGATTGGATATCCCTGAATGTGCATTGGTTATAATATTAGATGCTGATAAGGAAGGATTTTTACGATCAAAAACATCTTTAATTCAAACAATAGGTAGATGCGCAAGACATGTTGCAGGAAAAGCTATTCTATACGCGGATAAAATAACAGGAGCTATGAATTTTGCAATCAAAGAGACCGCACGTAGGCGTAAAAAACAACAACAATACAATATTACTCACTCTATCGTGCCACAAAGTATACAAAAGGATTTACGTCAAATTCTTCCAGTAGATGTAAATATTAATCAAAAGAATGATCAATTTTTACATTTTGCTAACCAAACGAAGAAAGAACGTGCTAAAAAAATATATGAATTGGAAAAAGAAATGCAGGCAGCAGCAAAGCTACTAGATTTTGAAAAAGCTACTCAACTGAGAGATATGTTACACACACTACAAAAATTTGAACTAGATTTATAACAGAATATTAAAAGTTTATATAAGAGATATTTACTAATTCCACACTACAATATTTAATATTCATTAGCGTATAATCTTTATTTTTTTGTGCATTCCATTTGCTTGTATCTCTTATCTACTTGCTATAAAATACTCGATTATTTACTGTTATCATTTATAAGTCCATCACTTAACTACCTAGTGAAAAGTAATAAGCCCATATTATATAAATAAACTTATGTAATATGTCGCTATTTCCATAATCTACATTTATATCTTACATACATCTTTATAGAAATCTCTAGGAAAACGTTTATGTAACAAAAACCATTGATCAGGATTTTCTGAAATCCATTGTGATAGAAGGTAGTTTATAAACACAGTTGTTTTATATGTAGAACTATACCCAGTGTTTTCGGCTAATTGCTCCAGAAAATCAATTGCTAATTTGCTATTATCAGAGATTTTATCCTTATATCTTCTAATGTATTCAACAATGTTTTGTGATAAAAATGGAGGCAAAATTAAAACTCTGTATCTAGCTCCATTTGTCCTTATTATTCTACACATACTTATTGGGATATTATATCTTTCAGAAAGAATAGCTGGAGTTTGTGTCGTCATAACATTTATATTAAAAAAAGGCACAGCAATCCCTTCTGAATATCTATGATCAACTAACATACCTAAGACATAATCACTTTCCTTTTTTAATTCAGCAATTATTTTACGCATACTATTGGAGCCTTTTTTTATAAGAATTGTACCAGTTTTTTGACGTGTATAATTTACTAAATTATCTACATAACAATTATTAAGATTTTGATATATAAAACGAACCTTAATTCCCATAAATTTCATCAATCTATTATATAATTCCCAATTACCAATATGACCAGACACTATAATAGCTCTTTTATGTATAGATCTCTCTATCAATAAATCTTTGAAATCTTCTATTACAATGCGTTTTTTGAATTCATTATCTGATAAATTGTGCCAATGTGGTAATTCTCCTATTATCCTACCAAGATTATTCCACATTTTTTTTATAATTAGTTGCTCCCCGCTTTTATTAAACTTCAATCCACATATTTGCAAATTTTTAATTGCAATATTTGTTACTGTTAATAACTTTCCCAGCAATTCTCCAATTTTTCCACCCAAGAATGATGCAAAATCAATAGGTAAAATCCAAAAAATAAAGTACATTGTATAAGCAAAAATAGCTTGAATCATGTAAAATCCACACTTAAATATACTCTTTAATAATTTGTGCATCAAATAACATCTCATCGATTTAATAAAATCAAACATTCGCGAGAAATTTACCTTATACTCGAATACACAAACACCTTCACGAAAAATATATCACAACGCTTCAATCTTAATGGCAAAGAGAAACGAACCCTCATTGAGCTAATGTTTTGCATCTTGCTATATTTAAATATAGATTTTTATGAATACTCTGATAAATCTGCAACTATAGTTTCTCCTGCAATCATTTTTTGCCCTACTAGTACACGTACCTTAATATTTTTTGGCAAATAGAGATCAACCCTACTTCCAAATTTTATTATACCAAAGCGATTACCACTATCAACATTCATATCTTTTTGCAAATCACAAACTATACGTCTCGCTATAAGACCAGCTATCTGCACTACTATAACATCTTTCTTCTCATAATCTGTCTCAATGAGTATTGCTTGTCTTTCATTATCGTTACTTGCCTTATCGAGAGATGCATTAATAAATTTACCAGGCTTATAGACTATCCCCTTCACAATACCACTTACAGGAATTCTGTTAACATGCACATCAAATACACTAAGAAAAATACTAATGCGTTTCATCTCAATTTTTTCCATTTGTAACTCATCCGGTGGATAGGTCTCAACAATTTGCTGCACTATCCCATCTGCGGGACTTATTACTAAATTATTACCAGAAGGAGTCACTCTTTCGGGATCACGAAAAAAATATGCGCAGAACACAACCGGCATTGCAAAGATTAGATCTAAATTATCAGACATCATAAATGCTAATACCATAATAATCAGTGCACCAAAAACTATTACCTTACCTTCTTTATGAATGGCTGGAATATACTCTTTCAATTCGTTTATCATTGACTTTATTTACATCTGTTTATAATAATACTTATCAGTTTATTTGATATTTTTTTCTTTGTAAAGGCATAGAAGTTCAGTATTGAAGAAAAGTATATGACTAAAATAAAAAAAATATGTGTCTTTTGTGGAGCAAGGGCGAGTGTAGAGCAAAAATATAAAGACATCGCTACTGAATTAGGTCAATTGTTAGTGAAATATAACAAAGAAACAATATATGGTGGTAGTGGATTAGCTGGAATGATGGGTAGTCTATCTGAATCTATTATCAGCGCAGGAGGCAAGATCACTGGTATTTTTCCCAAAAACATACTAAATCAATTTGATGCGTTGAACACCCATCTCAGTAAAGCTATAATCGTAGAATCTTTGACAGAAAGAAAAGTAATGATGATTTATAAATCAGATGCATTCATTGTACTGCCTGGTGGATTCGGCACTATAGATGAATTCTTTGAAGTGCTTGCATTGAAGCAGATAAAAGTACACAAAAAGCCCATATTTTTAGTAAATAGATATGGATTTTGGGATCCTATGATAGAGATGATGAATAAATTAAAAGATTTAGAGTTTTGTACGCAAGAACATAATCAATTGTATAAGATTATAGATGACAATCTAGATTACATCTTTAATGATGGATGATGTAGTACAAACACCAATAATGTACGAGCAATAAGCTATATATGCAACAATTAAGCACCAGTAAATGAATAAAGATTTGGATATTAAAACACCTATTCATAATGCTGAGTATTTAGAGCAAAGAATTGCTGCGCTCAAAACACAGATAGAAAAACACGATGAGCTATACCATAATAGAGATGATCCAATTATTACCGATTCTGAGTACGATGAATTATGTAAACTCCTAAAAAATCTTGAAACAGAATATCAACGCTTATCTGGAAAAAAAATTGTAGAGTGGGTAGTAGGTGCTAAACCAAGCGGACGTTTACCAAAAGTAAAACATTCTGTACCAATGTTATCATTGGATAATGTATTTAGTTACGAAGAATTATTGACATTTTTAAAGCGCGTGAGTGATATTAGTAATACCAATTTCTCAACAAAGAATTTACCTACAGCATTCATATGTGAACCAAAATATGATGGATTATCATTTTCTGCCATATATGAAAAAGGTAAATTAATTAGAGCTGCAACACGTGGCGATGGAACGTTCGGAGAAGATATCACAGAAAATATTAAAAATGTTCATGGAATACCAACTACAATACAATACTATAGGAATCTAGAAATAAGGGGTGAAGTATATATGAAAAAACTCGATTTTCTAGAATTAAATAAAAAACAAGAGATGCAAAATTTACAAAGTTTTGCTAATCCAAGAAATGCAGCAGCGGGATCATTAAGACAGCTTGATCCAAATATTACAGCTAAGAGAAATCTACATTATGTTGTGTGGGGTGGGCACGGTATCACAGAGATAAACACACAATCAGAGCTACTACAATTTTTTAAAAACCTCGGTTTTTGTGTAAATAATGACATTGAGGTAGTCAATACTCCAATAGAGTTGAATGAGTACTACAACAAGATGGATAATCTACGCTCTAGTTTCGAATATGATATTGATGGAGTTGTTTTTAAAATAAACAATTTAATTCAACAAAGCAAAATAGGCTTATTAAGTAGATCTCCAAGATGGGCAATAGCTTATAAATTTCTTGGGGAAAAGGCTAAAAGCCGTATAACGAATATTATAGTGCAAGTCAGTCGTCATGGAGTACTCACTCCAGTTGCAGAACTTGAACCAGTAAATATAGGAGGTGTATTAATTTCTAGAGCTACTTTACATAATGAAGATGATATTCATAGACGTGATATTAGAATTTCAGATACGGTGATAATAAGGCGCGCAGGTGGAGTAATACCAAAAATAGAGGCTGTAGACCTTACTAAAAGACAATCTGAAACTCAGCAATATTACATACCATCCCAATGTCCAATTTGCAGCAGTAAAGTAGTGCAATATAGAGGCGATATCTTTAAAAGATGTTCTGGTGGTATACATTGCAATGCTCAGATATTAGAAAGATTATTTCACTTTACCTCAAAATATGGATTCAATATTATAGGATTGGGCAAAAAACAAATAGAAGAATTATATAAATTAGGACTGGTAAAGCAGTATGCTGATTTTTGGAAACTTGAGGAAAAAGATCTATTTGCTGATATAGAAAATAAACTAGAAAGGAAAAAAGGCTGGGGATCCAAATCTGTTAAAAATATTTTTATCGCAATTAAAGTGGCTCAAAATGTAGATTTTAAAAATTTTTTATACGCTCTCGGTATAAATGGCGTAGGTAGAGAAACAGCTATACTACTTGCAAATCACTACAGTAATTGGCAAAATTTTTATAATTTTATAACAATCAAATATGATGTCACAAATATGGTGAATGATAAGATCTCTCTATTACGAAAAATATCTGGTATAGGAGAAAAGATTGCTCTTCAGATAATAGAATTCTTTAATAACCAAAAAAATTCTATATTATTAGAAAATCTTCTGCAATACATAACAATAAACGATGTAAACAAAGATCTGGCAAATAGTCAATATGCACTAGATCATCCCCTAATAGGTAAAATAATCGTTTTTACTGGCATTATGAAAAGAAGAACAAGAGATGAAGAGAAAAATATTGCAAAATCGCTGGGAGCTAAATGCTCCGAGAGTATTTCGCATAAAGTAGATTATTTGATTGTTGGCAAAAATCCAGGGAGTAAACTTGCAAAAGCGCGCACTCTTGGTATTAAAATTTTGAACGAAGATGAATGGTTTGAGCTTGTTCATAACTTACAAATCAAATAAGCAGCTCAAGAATTTATAGGCTAATTTATAAATTAAAATTATAGATGAAAAATTTACAGACAAATTGGAGGATTATAGATAGTCACTGTCACATTAATGATATTTTGCTAAAAGAATCGTTTGATATTGCAACATTGCTCAATAATGCGAAAGAAAATGGCGTAGTACTTATTCAGAATATATGTACATACCTTAACAAATTTCATAAAATCTACGAGATTGCAGAAAAATACCCACAAATCTTCGCATCCGTTGGAACGCATCCTCATAATGTTATGGAAGATGGTGTTGCAGACTCAGAAATTATAGTAAAATATGCATCTTATAAAAAAGTGACATCTATAGGTGAAGTAGGACTAGATTACTCTAAAAACCCTAGCATTAAGGAGATTTGTACTCAAAAAGACAATCTTCTCCAGCATATTTATGCAGCACAAGAGACTGAATTGCCATTAATAGTCCATACAAGAAATGCAGAAAAAGATACAGCATATATCTTACAAAAAGCATTCCAACATAAATCATTTCCTATAGTAATGCATTGTTATACTGCTAGCAGATGGTTTACCGAGGAGTGTTTACCCATTGTTTCTTCTTTTTCAGCGTCTGGCATCATTACTTTTAAAAATGCAAAAGATACATGCGATACCTTTAGTATGATACCTAATTCAAAATTACTTATTGAAACAGATGCACCATATTTATCCCCATCACCCCATAGAGGGAAAATCAATAATTCCGCATATTTACATTATGTATGTAATAAATTAGCTGAGATTAAAAAAATCTCCTTTGAAGATATGGCACGAATTACTACAGAAAATTTTTTACGCATTTTTGCTAAAGCATATATTAAATAATACTACATAAATTAGACTATGTATAAATCAGAAGAATTAAGAGAAATTAGTTTTGAAACAAATTATCTAAGCAATGCAAAATCATCTTGTTTCATAAAAATGGGTAAGACATGGGTACTTTGCACAGCAACAATTGAAAATAAAGTACCACTCTTTCTTAAGAATTCTGGGACGGGATGGGTTACTGCAGAATATGGAATGATTCCAACATCTACAGATGTGAGAACACAAAGAGAGTCGATAAGAGGAAAACAATCTGGACGTACGCAAGAAATACAGCGCATTATAGGTAGATCTTTGCGTGCATCTATAGATTTAGAACAGCTTGGAGAAAAACAGATCATAATTGATTGTGATGTAATACAAGCAGATGGTGGTACAAGAGTCGCATCTATTAATGGAGGATATATAGCTCTTTGTTTAGCTATAAAAAAACTAGAAAAATCTAACATTCGTTACAAAAAATCTATAATAAAAAGACATATTAGCGCAGTTTCATGTGGAATAATTAGAGAAAAGCCTACATTAGATCTAGAATTTTGCGAAGATAAAATAGCGAGTGTAGATGCTAATTTTGTGCTAGATTCAGATGATAATTTGATAGAAGTACAGTGCACGGCAGAAAATGGCGTATGTTCTTTTGAACAAATGGTCACAATGCTAGATCTTGCAAAAAAGGGATGTAAATATATAAGACAAAAGCAGTTAGAAGCTATAGAAAATTCTTGATAATAGTATTTATGCTTGCTCTCTACTATTTATATGCATTACTAAAAAGAGGTTTATAAACTTTACGAATTCATCTTTATTAGATGGCAGTAGTAAAGGTCAAAGAGCCATAATTAATATAATAAATTCAAATAAAATTATTGGTATTAACTAAATTCAGTATTGTTCATCACATGATTGACATTTGTAAATAATGTTATATCATTCAGCATCGATGTGTTATTTAGTTATATTAACACTGCAGATAGTGAGATTAAGTACTGTGGTGTGATTTTATATTGAAATTAATCATTTGTCCAGTAGCTGAGGAGGTATTATGATGAGCGGTTTTCTTTCTACTTATAACAACTTTACTGATCAAAGTTTAGTGAAGTATATTAGTCAAGTATACACCATCCCTACGCTAACTATTGATAGAGAAAAGTTCCTTGCACAACGTCTGATTGAGCATGCTGATGTACTAGCAGCTAGGGAACTTGTTGTTTCTCATTTAAGATTAGTAGTAAAAATAGCATTTAGGTTTAAAAATTACGGTTTACCAATGAGCGATGTTATTTCCGAAGGCAATATTGGTCTTATGAAAGCTGTAAAGAAATTCAGACTTGAGATGAATTGTAGACTGTCCACCTATGCTATTTGGTGGATTAAAGCAAGCATACAGAACTATATACTAAAAACTTGGTCTTTCTTAAAAATTGGAACTTCTTTCTTAAAGAAGAAATTGTTTTGTAATTTGAAAGAAGCGAAGAATAAATTATCTGATTATCATGAGCACGATGCGGAAAAAAATTTAGTGAGCAATTGTGATGAATTATCACGACTCTGTCTAGATGATGATATACCAAGTGATATCAGCCCTTCCTTAAAGGAGTGCGATTCATCAAATATAGAAAATGTAGGCGATATGATAGCATGTGGTTTGGATGAGCCTTTAGTAGATGAAGAAGACGGAGATGAAGGGTTTTCTGCTGATAGCACTTTTATTGGTAACTACTACCAAGACGATTACGGTACTTCGCATAGTTTTATAGATACTCTGCACGATACAAATTCTATTGATCCTGAGAGAGCCGCGATAGATAAGCAGTTTGATAATTTTAAGATTATGGCATTAAATAATGCGCTTGAGTTACTCAATGAACGTGAAAGGAATATTATCAGAGCTAGACACCTTTCTGAAAAACCAGCAACATTGGACGATTTATCAAAGATACATAATATTTCTAAAGAGCGTGTAAGACAGATAGAGTGCAGTGCTTTTGAGAAATTAAAACTTTCTATGAGGAAGAATGTAGATCTTCAGCAATCATTAACATTATCCTCAATTTGAGATTTGGTGCTAACCCGTAATACTAATAGTCTTAGTGGTTTTTTTGCATTTATCGATTGAATAGATATTATTATGAATGCACTACGATGTTGGGATTCAGCTTATTTAGCTGCGTCTTTGGTGTTGTAATTATTATTGCATTTCACATATTTCACATAAGTATACTGACAGTTATTGTTTGGCGCGGTATTATGGTTATAGAATTATGATAAGAATAATTGCCGCCAATAAGAGTAGCAAACTCTATAAGTTGGATCATTTTTTAATACAATCTCAATGTTGAAAATCATATCATATTCCTGTTTACCACAGATAGGAGATTACAGAGTGTCAAGTGTAAATTATTTCATTTTAATAAAAAAAGTACTTTACTCGTAAAATTTTAAATGCAAATATCACATCACTTCTTAGAAATCAATATAACACTAAGTGTGTGGCATTCATATTTTTATTGAAAATATTGCTGCTTCAATCTGTACTTGATTCTAAAAATTGTTATTTTAGAGTGAGATTAAAACCATGTTTAAGAAAATTACTAGCATATCTAAAAACAAAAAACTCAACACAATTGAGGTATTTGATGTGCAACACTTCTTAATACAAAAAAATAAACTGAGTAATGATAATAAGATAGGTGTAGCAATTTATAATACCGCTATAGAGGCATCAAGCAGCGATACTGATGATTTAAGTCATATCAACAACAAAATAAAAAATGTAGACAATATTTTAAGTATAAGTGATACAAAAACTGGATTGAATAAAAATTCAAAAAACCAAACCATTGCACAAAAACAAAATTATTATGATTTTACCGATTTAGCAACAAAACATCATAGTAATAAGATGCACATTTTAGCAAATGAAATTAATGGAGTAGATTTAAACATTCTTACAAATACAACAACTAGCCTGAATAATGCAAGTAGGGATATATGGGGAGCTTTGTTGTCATATATAAAAACTACATACGGTGAATCTGTGTATAATAACTGGTTTAAGAATCTAGAATTTGGCAAAATTCTAGATGGTGTACTACTTATTTTGGCACCTACAAAATTTATCAAAGAATTAATTGTTAAAAATTATGCTGGGGTAATGTCACACTATATATCAAAAATAGATCCAAAACTATGTGCTATAGAAGTGAAACTTAAAGAAAATAATTATACTAAACAAGTATTTGTCGTGGAAGGAAATGAAGAAGGTGTTCCATCATTAATACAAAAAGAGCTCGACCTATCTACAACAGGTACACACGATCACCAATCAATGTACGTAAAAAAACAAGTTGAAGATTATAAAATCTGTGATGTAAAAAAAACAACCACATTTAATGGAGCAATTTCTCTGAATAGCAATTTTATATTTGAAAAATTTATTTGTGCAGAATCTAATAGCGTTGCTTATAATGCAGCAAAGAAGATAGCATCACTTATATGCTCGAACAGCAGTCAAATACAAAATGACATGCAATTAGATCAATATTTTAATCAATTTCGCACACTTTATGTACACGGACCAATTGGCATGGGAAAGAGTCATCTTCTTCAATCTATTGCACATTACATAATACAAAATAACAATAAATTAAGCATAGCATATCTCACGGCTGAACGATTTACACAGCAGTATGTTTCATCAGTTAAGAGCAATACTTTAATAGAATTTAAGCGAATATTAAATAAATTAGATGTGTTGATCATAGATGACCTTCAACTTATTTGTGGTAGAAGTGGAACAGAAAAGGAGTTCGTCAATATTTTCGATAGCTTATTAGAATATAAAGGTAGAAGAATAATTCTAGCCGCAGACAGCACTCCACACTCTTTAGATTTTAGTAATCGTACTAAATCACGTCTAGCAGGATGCATGACAGTTGGCATAGACCAAGCAGATCACAACTTAAGATTTAGAATTTTAAAAAGCAAATCTTGTGAAATAGGTATAAATCTATCAGATGAACTACTCTCAATAATCGCCGAAAAAGTTGATGTTAGCATCAGAGAGTTAGAAGCAATGTTATACAAAATTGTTACTTATTGTAGTTTATCCGGTATCGCAATTGATTGCGAAATTGTATTAAAACTTACAAAAGAATATGCAAAAGAAAATATATCACAATATGAAAGCAGAAAAATTTTTTCTACTAAATCTGAAATAAAGAATCAAATATCACATAAGAAAAACCATATCATAAACAACTCTTGCCGTTCAATTAAAGAATTGAGCAGCGAGATCTGCCGCTCTAAAATGGATCGAAAAAGTGCTATATATCAAACTACCAATAATGTGCTAAAAATTGATGATAATCATTGTACTACAGGTATTGAGCAACATTCATATAATGATTCATGCAATTATAACATCGCAGATACAAGCAAAGCACCAAATCAAAATAGTCTCGAATCTAATCAAAACAATACCGTAAATATCATTTTAACGAATGTTATTGATGAATTTCAAATTTCCAGAGAAGATCTATTATTCTCTAATAATCGCACAAAAAAATTACTTGCGGCAAGGCAAATTTATGCATTTCTGTTGAGAGAGATCTTATACTTACCTTACACAAAGATAGGTGAAGAACTAGGCGGGCGTAATCATAGTACTATAATCTATCTAATAAATACATTACATAAAACTCTTGATTGTGATGATAGTGGCAATTTACGTCAATTATTTCATTCTTTGACAACAAAGTTGTCGACAATTAATGAATATAAATAATAATACTCTTAGCTAATCTTATTTCATAAAATATATTATAATATAAAGTGGTATCATAATCACTATGCTAGTTAATTGAGATGTCTACAAACATCCAATACGAAAAATTGGAACTTGTTTATGGATTAATTCTTACTAAAAAATACATAATACATGCGATGTTAACATATACATTATTTTGAAGCAATATATTGCACTATCTCAAGAAAAGCATTATGTTTACATAATATCTTTTAATTATTCAAATACAGCTAAAGCGAGATAAAATGGTATACGGCAGGAATGTGATATGATATGATATGATATGATATCATTTAATTATCAAGAATTAAAGTAATATCGGATGACGTATCCAAGTAGTTTTCGCAAGAAAGTATTAACTATAAAAGAGAAAGAAAAATTATCATTTATAGAGATTGCAGGGCGTTTCAGTTTATCT
>NZ_JAJBJC010000228.1 GCF_021811825.1 Candidatus Anadelfobacter sociabilis
ATATAAAGAATCATCTAAATACCTGCTATTTAATTGCCTAATATGCTTCATATTATATCCTTTATACGGAAAACCATCAGCTATTATTTTAGTTTGTGGATTGTAGATTATATCTGCCGCCAACTCTGGAACATTATCAACTGCACTGCGTAACAGAATTTTAGGATTGCTCGTGTATCTTTTTAATGATAATTGTTTTTGTCCATCTACATCTATTAATTCAAATGGTGTGTAATTCTGGATATTTATACCATAAGGATTATCACCCATTTTAAATACATCATATATTCTACTCAGTACAAGGTTAAAATTTGCAAGTGAAGCATAATAAAAAGGATAATAATTATTATTGAGCTTACTTAGAACACCTTCTAATTCTTGCTTTTTCTTCTTTAAGTTTTGTAGTTCTTGATCATCCGCCTCTTCTTCTGTCTTTGTCAATCTAAAAAACCTCTCCATATATGAATCGTTGCTTCTGTTCTTTGCTTTGTCATTATCTGATATATTTTTATCAGAAATCTTTTTTTCTAGTGATGATATTTTGTCTTGAAGGTAAGTTTTTGCTCCTTTATAAGAGATATCGTGACAATAATACTTACCATATTCATCTTCAAATAAAAAATCATCAGCGCCCCATAAGCTCCTTGCTCCATATAATTGTATATTTAGTGGGGTATTCTGCTCTTTACTTTGCTCTTTACTTTGAAACTTAAACTTATCGAAAACTTCTTCAAATGATTCCTTAGTAGTATAAATATCAACATGTGCTAGTGCGACTAATCTTTTACCTTTTTGGTCATATCCATCTATTATCACAGCAACACATTGTTGTATATTATTTGTGCCGATTTGAGCTCCTTTTTCTATTTCATCTTCTATAAGATATCCAACTTCTCTTTGGTCCACCCAGTAGGCCTTGCAATTAGTCTTTGATTGATTCAATAATGTGAAGCAATCTTTTGCACCCTTACTAAAAGTACTGATAAAATCTAAATCCCCTCCGCGCTGAGCATTATTCATCCACTCCGCCGCTTCCTGTATACGCTTCAATTTCTCTGATTCTCCATCTCCTTCTTCATCTCCAGACCCCTCGCTAGATATTTGATAATCAATATTACTTGCTTGCATAATATAATTGTTTATTTAAAAGATTGCTGTTTTTATAAGGTAATGGTACATTTATGAAA
Source organism: Candidatus Anadelfobacter sociabilis (assembly GCF_021811825.1). Lineage (GTDB taxonomy): Bacteria > Pseudomonadota > Alphaproteobacteria > Rickettsiales > Midichloriaceae > Anadelfobacter > Anadelfobacter sociabilis. The sequence continues at coordinate 1,188 of NZ_JAJBJC010000228.1, forward strand.
ATTCATGGTCAATTATTTATTTATTATTAGTAAATGATATGAAAAGTGAAACTAAGTTTATAGATGTGGAAAGTGGAGAATGCGTTGTTAGTGATTTGGCAGTTGATTCGATTTTATCTGCTCTTGCTTTAGAGAATGATATCGCAGTATGCCTATGGTCTCCAGAATTAGATTTTGCTGCATTAGGTCGTAATATTACACCTCAAAGAATGGAGGAGATTTTAGTCGATATCTCAGCGCGCGATACTTCAAATGCAAGAGTACAAGTAACGATAGTAG
>NZ_JAJBJC010000030.1 GCF_021811825.1 Candidatus Anadelfobacter sociabilis
AATTTGCTTGGCATTTTGCGGATCTAAAACTAGTAAAGTCATGTGTACCAATAAAAAATTTTATGGCATCATTCATTGCATCTAAATTCAATACTTTATCAATATACCAAGCTCTATTTTCGTTGATTACACTCTTATCTCTTCCAATTACTATCCTATATATATAACTGCGTGTGATAGCAGAAAAACGAGCGTGGAATTTATGTTCAACTTGTTCGCAATTAAGTATTAAAATTTTCTCATTTTTAAGAAAATGATTAATTCCACTAACCAGTTGAGATGGGTTCCATTTTTTTGAAAGATCGAAATGCGCAACTTGCGCTATAGCATGAACACCACTATCTGTACGACCTGCGCCATAAATATTAATATCTTGTTCTAATGTTAGTTTTGCTATAGCATTTCGTATGTTACTTTGTATAGATCTATCATTCTTTTGATCTTGCCATCCATTATAATGACTGCCATCATATTCAATAATGATTTTATAACGTAACTTCTCCAATTTCCACATGCTGTACATATTTTTATTTCTCAATAAATATCAACATATTGAATGGTGAAGTGCAATTAATAAACTTATTTTGATAGAGTATTAAAATATTTCTATGAAATACACTACAAATTTTACCCATTTTTATAATTAGATCTTGATCAAATCGTGAATATGAATGATACCGATCGGAATATTATTGCTATCTATCACGATTAATTGTGTAATGCTCTTCAGTTGCATTGTAGCTAAAGCTTGTGATACTAACATATCTTGATGAGCTACAACCGGATTAGAGCTCATTATGTCTGCAGCTATACAATCATTAAAACTTAGGTCAATATGCCTCCTAAGATCGCCGTCTGTAATAATGCCTATAACTTCTTGATTATCGTTTACCACAATAACGCATCCTAATCGTTTAGATGTTATCTCCAATACTAAATCAAAGAAGCTAGCCATTTGATGAATAATTGGAATCTTCTCTCCTTTATGCATTAACTCACCAATACAAATTAATCGTGCACCAATTATTCCATGTGGGTGATATTTTTTATAATCGCGTTCAGTAAAATGTGCAGCACATTTTATAGCAATAACTAATGCATCACCAAAAACCATCATCATTGTTGATGATGTTGTAGGGATATCGAGATTTGATACTTCTGGTACATTAGGTAAAAAAATTTTGATATCACATGCTTTATATATGGTAGAATTAAGTGCGCGAGTAATACCAACAATTGTATTACCATGTTTTTTACAGTAAGCGATTATACCATTAAACTCAATAGTTTCGCCAGAATTAGATAGTAAAATAACGATATCGTCTTTTGCTATTAGACCAAGATCTCCATGACCAGCTTCAGCTGGGTGCATAAATACCGAAACAAAACCGATAGAAGAAAGTGTAGATCCTATTTTACGCGCAACATGACCACTTTTGCCAATACCACTAATCACTATTTTACCATGATTTTTAAGAAGGATTGTAACAAGCTTCTCAAATTCTTCACAAAAAGAATCTTTTAAAACCTCCAAAGCAGAAATCTCTTTTTCAACAACGTCTTTTGCAATTTGTATTACATTCATTTCGTTCTATAAACATATTAATTTTTTAGTATTTTTCCCAGAATGCATTCTTCTTTAAAAAAACGATGCAATGCGCAATATACTTAACTAATTTACACAAAATAATGATATATATTCAGATACCTAAATCAGATATTCTTTGTAAATTGGAAATTTTTCACAGATTTTTAGGACTTTTTCTCTAACAATCGATTCAATTTTACTATTATCCTTTGGATTCATACGCAATCCATCTAGAACATCCGCTATCATATGAGAAATCTCTGTAAATTCTTCATTACCTAACCCACGAGTAGTTGCAGCGGGTGTGCCTATACGTATACCAGAGGTGATGGTCGCTTTTTTATTATCAAAAGGTATCGTATTTTTGTTGCAACTCAGACCAGCTCTTTCTAAGCTTTGTTCAGCTTTTAATCCAGTTAATTTTTTTGATTTTAAATTTACTACTAGCAAATGACAATCAGTACCGCCTGTCACAATATTATATCCACGACTTTCCAAAATAGATGATATAAGCTGTGCGTTTTTTATAACATTACACATATACTCTCTATATGATGGATCTAGAGCTTCACCAAATGCAACAGCTTTACCAGCAATAACATGCATTAATGGTCCCCCTTGTATACCAGGAAAAATAGCTTTATCTATAGCTTTTGCGATATCCATATGATTTGTTAAGACGATACCACCACGCGGTCCTCGCAACGTTTTGTGAGTAGTGCTTGTGACAATATGAGCATGAGGTAGGGGATTTGGATATAAATTCGTTGCTACTAGACCTGCAAAATGCGCCATATCCACCATAAGATATGCACCAATAGAATCCGCAATAGCGCGAAACTTTGCAAAATCTAATGTACGTGGATATGAAGAGCATCCTGCAACAATTAATTTAGGCTTATAACTTTTTGCAATATATGCGATTTGATCATAATCAATGAGACCACTATCTTTATCTACACTATATGATAATGATTTAAACCATTTCCCAGATATATTAACCTTAGATCCATGAGTTAAATGTCCGCCACTATCCAAAGACATACCTAGTATCAGATCGTGTGGTTCTAGTAATGCAAAAAATGCAGATTGATTAGCCTGTGAACCAGAATTTGGCTGAACGTTAGCAAATTGAGCATTAAAAAGCTTCTTACATCTCTTTATCGCTATCTCTTCGATTTCATCTACCAAATGACATCCACTGTAATAGCGATTTTTTGGATATCCTTCCGCATATTTGTTAGTTAGCACAGAACCTTGAGCATCTAATACACATCTGCTTACAAAATTCTCAGACGCAATAAGTCCAATAGTACTCTGCTGTCTTTCTAATTCTTTGCTAACTAGATCGAAGATATCTTGGTCTCTGCGAAATAACCTACAGTTAAAAAAATCATCACTTTCTATATAATTCTCTATGAAGATAGACCTCTATAAGAATTCAGATTATTACATTGAAATAACCAACATTTACACTCACTAATATACAGAAATAACTCTAGATGCAAGAATTTTTATTAGATGTATGGGTAAAATAATGCTGAAAGATAGTGAAAGTTTATACTTCATCAAAAATCATAATTAGCGGTAATTACTGTACAACCATAAACTATTAATTAGTATTAACATATATAATTTAATTAGTATCATACAATGATTTCTTCTTTGGTATTGCATTTAATAATAAATGTGATACTATCCTCATTTGTTTTTTAAAGAGAAATTACGATATGTTATAATCGTAACTATAGTGGTAAAGATTTTGGAGTGATCGTCATGAAAAAGAAGATAGATGAAGTGAAGTTACAAGTATCCGCAGGTAAAGCAAATCCCGCACCTCCTATCGGTCCAGTGCTTGGGCAACGTGGATTGAATATAATGGAATTTTGTAAGCAGTTCAACGAAAGAACTAAAGATAAGGAAGTAGGTATGCCATTGCCAGTTGTTATTAGTATCTTTGCTGATAAGAGTTTTACATTCGAAATCAAAACTCCACCTGCATCATTTTTATTAAAGAAAGCTGCTGGTATTGAGAAGGGCTCTGCTGCCACTGGGAAAAATGCTTATGTTGGTAGTGTTACAAGAGCGCAAATAGAAGAGATAGCTAAGATGAAAATGGAGGATATGAAAGTGGATTCTCTTGAGTCTGCAATGCGCTCTATAGAAGGTACTGCTAAATCTATAGGTTTGAAGTTGGACTTAGATGTGTAATTAATGTATAATATGCGCATCGGTTACTTCTTTTTCATAGAAGAGATGTGTTATATTGTTTTGTATTTTGTAAGTATAAAGTAAGTTGATATGTCGAAAAAAAGTAAGAGATTTAAGAAGGCTATTCAGTTGTTTGGCGGTGGAGATAAGGTAATTACTTTAGATGAAGCTTTTGGGCTTTTTGTCAAATATAAAGAAGAAGCGAAAGCTAAATTTGATGAAACGGTTGGAGTTGTTTTTAAATTAGCAGCTGCTAGGCAAAAGGGAAAAAAAATAGACCAATCAATAAGAGGCTCTGTTTTAATGCCTAATGGTATAGGTAAATCTCTCAGGGTTGCTGTATTTACAAGATTAGAAAGATTTGATGAAGCAAAGAATGCAGGAGCGGTAGTAGTGGGTGATGAAGAGCTTATAGAGCGAGTTAAAGGTGGTAAGATTGATTTTGATGTGTGTATAGCTACCCCCGATATGATGGCTAAGCTAGCTGTTATAGGTAAAGTACTGGGACCAAGGAATTTGATGCCTAATCCAAAATTGGGAACTGTAACAGATGACATTACATTTGCAGTGAAACAAGTTTTGTCTGGCAGAGTAGAATATAAAGCAGATTCGAATAATATGATTCATGCAGGTATAGGAAAATTAAGTTTTAGCACAGATGCATTAAGTGGGAACTTTATTGCATTGGCGAGCGCTATCAATTCAGCAAAGCCCTCTAATGTTAAGGGGACTTTTTTAGAGAAAGCGTATTTAACTGTATCGCAAGGACCATCTTTGATGATAGATATTACGGATGTATATGGATTATTGTCGTAGGATACAAATTGTTATAACAATACAAAAAGCTATTGACCTGAAGAGAGGTGATTGATTTGCAAAAAATATAAAAAGAGCGCATCTGATACTATAATCGTATTGCTGATTATATTGTTATTTAAAGCTGAGGAATTGTTTTATATATTTTGTTATTTTTGCACTTAGTCTAATATGTTTTTATCTTGTATATAGTTTTATGTATAGTATATAAATTGTTATTAGAACAGTATATAAATTGTTATTAGAACAAAATTAGCAATAAGTAATCTGGTATTTTTATCTTTTTTGATGTTTTGTTTTAGGTAATTTGCATTTAATATTTAAGCTGTGTTAGATTATTGAATGATGCATTGAAAAAAGTATTTAGATATAAAAGTGAATTAATGGGTAATTAGTGTGCAAAAAAGTAAAAAACGTGAAATAGTTAATATATTATCTGAGATGTTTCAAAAAGTTTCTTTCATAGCTGTTTCCGAATATCGCGGACTAAATGTTGCAGATTTTAATGTTTTGCGTAGGCAAGTGCGTAAGGCAAATGGTAATTGTGTAGTTGTGAAGAATAATCTTGCAAAAATTGCTGTAAAAGACTCACCTTATGAGAAGAGATTAGCAAATGCTTTTTCTGGATCTATTTCCTTAATATATTGCGAAGATGATCCATCTGGAGTAATCAAGACTTTAGTGAAATTTTGCAAAAACAATGATAAAATTCAGCTATTGTCCGCAGCCACTCAAGATGCTGAATTTTCTTCAGCTGAAATGATACAATTAGCGGAATTGCCACCTATATTAGAGTTGCGCGCAGAGTTTTATAATTTATTAAGCGCACCTCTATCGAATATTGTAGGTGTTTTAGAGGCTAGTCAAAGAGATTTATTGGGTATTATTTCTGCATATTTAGACAAAAGAAAGGATTGATAAATTCTTTCTTTTATAACAATTATTATACTTTATAGCAGTCATTATGTATCAGTAGAAAGTAAATTTTTTTCCTAATTGATATTTCTATAATCTGTAAATTTTTATTTTTTCTTTAAAAGCATTACTCATTACTATCTTTTGTTTAGATTGCGCGGGTTTGTTGTCTTTGTTGTGCATACTACAGTTTTGGGTCAATCTTATTGAAAACTCAAGAGTTATGATGAGATACGTTAGAGGGATATTTACAAAAGTTTAGTTGCTTAGTTAGTTATCAGCTGATAATATGACGCAAATAATAAAGTCATTATGAAGATTATTATGTATGAAAATATGTATATATAATTCTACACACACAGTCTTTTATTTTACTTTTATTTTACAGATATTTCAATATAGTATTTACGTCATATGTAGATACAAATACTCTTTACAAAGGATTTACATGCTTTTTTGCCATTGTTTATAGTTCAAAATTGCATAAAGTGCTGATAATATTCTTTCAGAATAATATTATGTAGACATAGACTGAATAAAGTATATTGAATCTAAAGTAAAATAAAATAAAACAATAGTAAAATATGAAATATGCTGTTATAAAGCAAGCTTATACTAAATAGGCGTGAGTATTATATATTTTGCTCTTAAAATATAAAAATTATACAAGATGAGTTATACTAAATGTCACGAAGCATAAAAAAAATTGTATTAGCTTATTCTGGTGGTCTTGATACATCTATAATGGTACCATGGCTAAAGAATAATTATCCTGAATCTGAAATAATCTGTGTTACTGTTGATGTTGGGCAAAATGAGAATGTCTTAAAAATCAAAGAAAAGGCTATCAAAAGTGGTGCAAACGTTGCTTATGTTATAGATGCTAAAAACAATTTTATAGAAAATTATCTATGGAAATTACTAAAATCTGGAGCACTCTATGAAGATCAGTATATTTTAGGTACAATATCAAGACCGCTAATAGCGCAAATTCTCGTACAAATAGCAAAACAGCACGGAGCTTGTGCAATTGCTCATGGTGCTACCGGAAAAGGTAATGATCAAGTACGTTTTGAATATACAATTAAGGCATTAGCACCGCATTTAAAATTACTCGCACCTTGGAGACATTGGGAAATAAAATCAAGACAAAGTGCTATAGATTATGCAAATAAATATGGAATTGATATACCTGTTACTCCAAAATCACCATATTCAAGAGATTGCAATATTTGGTATACCTCTCATGAAGGCGGTTGTTTGGAGGGAATAGAAAATGGTATGCCAGACGATATTTTACTTATGTCATCACCTATAGAAAATACACCAAATCACTCAGAGACGGTAAGTATTTCCTTCGAAAGCGGTATACCAGTTGCACTAAATGGAGATTCTATATCGCAGCTAGATTTATTAGCTCAACTCAACAAAATAGCAGGAAGGCATTATATCGGTGTATCAGACATAATAGAAAGCAGACTCATTGGGATGAAGATAAGAGGAATTTATGAATCACCCGCAGCTACTTTACTTTATGCAGCGCATCATAAATTAGAAACACTTTGCTTAGATAGGGATATGCTTGCTTTAAAACAATCTCTGAGGCAACAATATTCAAATATAGTGTATGACGGAAAATGGTTCTCTCAAAGTAGAGAAGCGCTAGATGCGTTTATTGAAGTTACACAAAAGTATATTACAGGAGAGGTGAGGTTAAAATTATTTAAAGGAAATATAATTTTTCATGGTATTTCTTCCAAATTTAGTTTATATAGTTCTGATCTCGCTACTTTTGAAGAAGATGTAGTATATAATCCTTCAGATGCTGAGGGGTTTATTAATATATTTTCACTACCTGCAAAAATTTTTGGAACTGTACATAATAAAATATGACAGCACTTAACAACAGTCCTTGGGGGGGTAGATTTACTAAAGTTTTGGATAGTAGAGTCTTAAAATTTACCACATCACTAATTTTTGATCATATATTGTTGGAGTATGATATAGCAGGTAGTAAAGTACATGCTATGATGTTAGGTAAACAGCATTTAATTAGTGAAAAAGAAGCTGATTTAATATGTAAAGCACTAGAAGAAATTCTAGTAGAAATAAAAGACAAAAAATATACTGTAGATTGTGAATTCGAAGATATACACATGTTGGTTGAGAGTCTGCTTATAGGGAAGATTGGTCAAGTGGGCAAAAAACTTCACACGGGAAGGAGTAGAAATGATCAAGTTGCGTTAGATTTGAGACTATACACTAGAGATGCTTCTGTAAAGATTGAAAATTTACTTCTTATCCTATTATCGACACTAAATTCTCTTTCTAAAAAACATATAGAAGATAAAATGCCAGGATATACGCATTTGCAGCAAGCACAAATTATTAGTTTAGGTGAGTATTTTATAGCATATGCTAACATGTTCGAGCGAGATATTTCTAGAATAAAAGATTGGCGTAAGCGTATGAATTTTTCTCCTCTTGGAGCTGGTGCTATTGCTGGAACTGAGTTACCAATAGATAGAGATTTTGTTGCGAATAATTTAGGTTTTGATGGAATAGTAAAAAATACAATAGATGCAGTAAGTGATAGAGATTATATCATAGAATTACACAGTATCTTAGCAATTATAATGGTTCACTTATCTCGTCTTGCTGAAGATTTTATAATATGGGCTACACAAGAATTTTCACTAATATCAATAGATGATGCTTTTGCTACAGGCTCATCTTTAATGCCTAACAAAAAAAATCCAGATGTTCTTGAATTAATTAGAGGGAAAAGTGGGAGAATTTTTGGTCATCTCATGGCAATACTCACAGTTATGAAGGGCTTACCTCTTTCATATAATAGAGATATGCAAGAAGATAAAGAAGGTCTATTTGATAGTATTCATACCACTATATCATGTCTTGAGTTAATATCTCCGCTACTTGAAAATATTTACTTTAATACTAATTTGATGAAAGAGAGAGCGGAATCAGGATATTTAGATGCTACTCTTATACTTGAAAAATTAGTGCTAGAAGGGGTCCCATTTAGAGAGGCTCACCATATTGTAGGAAATATGGTAAAATCAGCAATAGAAAATAAATGCTCTTTATCTGAGATAATGAGAAATAAAAAGAGCCTATAGTAGAAGAAGAGCTTATAAAGAATAGGTAATTTTATTGTAATGGATCGTTTTTATCTCCTTTGTATAGAGCATTACACTTTAATAATCTCTTTGTTATAAAGAATGTTGCTTTTATCAAATTATATGTAGTTAAGGCTTTGATTGCGTACTCTGAGCAACTAGGATTAAATATGCATGACCTAGGTAACATAGGTGATATAGAATATCTGTATATTTTTATTACACATAGCAGACAAAAAATAAGATATTTTTGTATTGATAAAAGTGCTATTTGTGCAATTTTCGCAAATTGAATAATAAATTTTCTGAGCGGTAATTTCTTTCGTAAAATGTATAGAAAATATTTCATTTTTTAATACTAATATTTTTTATATTTAGATTTTTATAATATTTTTTTTGATTCTTCAGATATATTTATTCTAGAGAGATAGTTTTATATTCATATCTATCAATATTTATTATTTCATTGTGAATATGATATTGTGCACTTTGAGGTATTTTAACATAATTACTGTCTATATATTATAAATAATAACTATCTATATTGGGATTTTGTGTTATCGGTTTACCTTCTAAAAGATTTTGTAAAATAGGATATAGGCATTTTTGCAACTCGTCCTTCACATGATAAGATTTTTTTGTAACTAAGTTCTTTCTCGCAATTATTGCAAATACAAGATTAGTTTTGCTATTAAGTGATTTAGCTATACTGCGAATTGCAATTCGAATGACTCGTTTACACCGATTCCTCATAACTGCATTACCAACTTTTCTACTTGCAATAATACCCACAGAAAAAACAACATGATTTTCAACATTTTGACTTCTATCGGTAAACTCTTTTCTTTTAAAAAAATCAAGTCTCTCATTATGATCTAAAAATTTGTAAAACACTATGAAAGAGTGTGACATTATGCGATGTCCACCAGACATAACATAAGAATATTCATAGTTCTTAGTTAATTTAAATACAACATAAGACATAGCAATATATTGATTCTAAGTGTTTTTGTACTTATTTATTAAAAATAGTAGAGTAAATAATAGTAAAAATAATATCACTACACAACCAAAAATATGATCATAACAGAATAGAATGTTGTATAGATACACTAAACACAACAAAGTAAAAAAGCAATGGTGAAAAAACTTTCAGAATGTGCTCTCTTAAATATTTTTCCCACATTTATTCTCAACAGCTTACTATGTCTTTCTTTTATTATTTCACTTATTATAACTCAAATAAGATAAACGAAATGAATAAAATGTACCAACTCTCGTGCTTTTCAAGATATATTATCTTGTTTTGATATTAGTATAAAGATTAAGTGCTCAGCAATTTTTCAAGCGGATAAGAATTTACGACCCCTCGCGCGCCTTCTATTTAAGACTTTTCTACCTCCCACTGTTGCAATGCGGCTGCGGAACCCATGCCTTCTTTTTCTAATTATTTTACTTGGTTGATAAGTTCTTTTAGTTGACATAAAAACACCACAATATATTTAAATAGCCTAATAAAATATATCTAATAATATACAAACAATTAATACTGTAAACAATACTGTAAATAATCTATATTCACAACAAAAGATAGAATGACCAATGGTCAAACTAACATACTAAATGGAGAAATTTGTACCCCATAAAAACTCATAGCTGCATTACACAATGCTAGTGAGACCCCCAGTCTAGCAGTAAACAAGAATGAGTCAAGTCATAAACTCAGATTAATATGAAAGACTTTAATAAATGTGATATAGAAAAACTTATTCTTTTTAGGTATAAAAAATTTATAATATAATTCTGGACTTATTCATTTAACTGCATAAGATCTACATTTCTTGTGTAGTTGAGTTAATGATTATTAACTACCTACTACAATTTATTAGATAATATATATCTCTGCTCTGTAACGTGTATTATCAAAAATATATTTTATAAAAGTTTTTTAGTATTTATGAGCGTTGCTTGCTATATATATATTCTGCTATCTCTGGTTAAAGTAATAAATAATATAGATATATAAAAATTGCTTTCGTATATGAGTAAAGTTTTGAAATCCAGCCTTTTTTATACAATACTATTAGTAATATCTTACTTGTTGGTTGCTGATTATTTACCGTCTATAGTTCACCAATATATATATACTACTAGTGTCGTTGCGCAAGAAATATTGATGTGGTTAATTCCATTTATTGCATTTGTATTTGTAGCGTGTTCAATAATTTCACTGCAAAAAAAAGCACCATTTTTTATTGTTATCTTAATGCTTTTTGTGTTTTTTATGAGCTTTATTGGCACTTGGTATGCATTATTTTGTGCCAAATTTATTACAAATTTAACAACACTTTCGCAAACACATAGTAACATTATCTACGTTGTTGAGCCTTTATTTCACTTGCCTTTTAAAAGACCATTTTGGTGGTCTACAGATTACACTTGTTTACTAGGGCTAATTATTGCTATGGTTCTAATATTTTCTAACAATGAAACTCTTATTAATTTATCAGATAAGATAAAAAACATCTTACAAAAATTTTTAGTAAGTTTTGTAAGTAAAATTGTACTTGTATTTATTCTTGGATTTATTGTTCAAATGCATCAATCAAAGCTTATTGGAATATCAATTGAGAAATATGGTGAATTCATATTATGGTTGTTATTTATTTTAATATTGTACTGCATAATCGCAGGCATCATAAGTAACAAAGGCAACATTGCGAAAGCGATATCCGACCTACAGCGACTTATCTCGCCTGCTATGATAGCTGCAACAAGTGGGTCTAGCTTAATATCGATGCCTTGGACTATAGCAGCAACGTCAAAAAACTTACAAGATCCAAAAGTTGCAAATTTAGTGATACCAATTACAACTAATATCATGATGATTGGAGATTGTATACTAAATGCGTTTTTGTGTTTTTTAATTTACAATAGTTTTTACTCTACATTGCCCACTTTCTTGATGTTGTGGAATTTTAGCATCATGTTTGTTGTTATGCGATTTGCGGGTGCTGCTGTGCTGGGGGGGGGTAATATACTTAATGCTCCCTATATACGAGACACATTTACATTTTACATCTGATATGCTACTCTTGATTTTGACATTTAACGTGTTACTAGATCCTATAGATGGTTTTTTCAATGTATTAACTAAAGGAATTTCTTGTAAAATATTTGAGATAGTTTGGCTTATGACACAAAAACTAAATAAAATTGTTTTTAAAAGAGTTCTTATCTCACTTACTCTTATCACAATATTAATAATTTTAGGTACAGTTATGAAATTTACCGATTTTGATTCTACTAAACCACCAATAGCTTTGAAGATAGAGCATAAAGCAACGGTACATGACACAGAATTAGTAGATAATTATCATTGGTTAAGAGATAGCAATTGGCCACAAATTAAAGATAAAAATATTATATCATATATCAATGCTGAGAATAAGTATGCAGATTCAGTTTTGTCAGAGCATCAAGAAATTAAGAAAAAGATATATCAAGAGCTACGTTCGAGAGTACTAGAAGATGATATCAGCGTTCCAGTAAAGTGGGGACAATATTTTTATTATACAAAGGTAAAAAAAGATCAAGAATATTGGATATTTGTTAGAAAAAAAATAAAAGAAAATGATGTTATAAAATATCCATCTGATGTTTTGACACGAAAAGATATTATTGAAGAGGTATTATTGGATCCTAATGAGATTAAGAAAAATCTAAAAGTGAAATACATCAATATAGGAAATAAAGTTATCAGTCCTAAACATGATATATTAGCTTATTCTTTCGATGTAAAAGGTGATGAAAGATATACAATAAGAGTAAAAAATCTTGAGAAAAATTTATATTTTGATGATGTGATTGATGATGTGATGCCTAATATAGTATGGCATGAAAATAATGAAGGATTCTTCTATATACCAGCGGGGAAAAATTGGAGAGCTCAGAAGGTATATTACCATAAAATCGGAACACAACAAAAAGATGATATTTTAATTTATCATGAGAAGGTTGAAGGTTATACAGTACAAATTTCTAAATCAGAAAGTGACAAATATTTATTCATAAAAAGTGTTTCGAGTGAAGATAATGAGGTTTTGTATTTAGATCTTTTGTCATCTGAATTAAATTTTAAGTTGCATAGTGTAATGCCTAAGCGCTCTAAGATTCTATATCATGTTACGCATAACAATAACAATTTTTATATATTAACAAATGATGTTGGTGAGAATTTTAGATTAATGATGCGAAAAACCGACTTATCCAATATATCTTCAAAAGAAGATTGGAGTGAAGTTATACCACATTCTAATGATGAGTATATCGCGGATATGCATATGTATCATAGTAACTTGGTTCTTGTAATAAAAAGAGATGGATTAAAAAGAATTAAGATTTTTTCTATCGAAAGGAATGGAGATATATCTTTTGAAAGAGAAGTACTATTTCAAGATGATTCATACGATAGTGATATAATTTTTACTACATTTGATGCTGCATCCGTTAGATACTACTATACTTCTTTACGTATACCGTACTCTATTAAAGAATCTAGTTTTAGTGATTCATCAGAAAATTTACTCAAAACGCAGTTAATTCCTAGTGGATTTGATGAAAATGAATATGTTGTTGAAAGAATATGGGCAAACAGTGATGGAGTGAAGATTCCTATATCAGTTGTTTATAAGAAAGAACTATTTAAAGCAGATGGTAGTAATCCGCTTTTGCTGTATGGGTATGGCTCTTACGGAATTGCTATACCAGCAGCTTTTAATGCTAATATTATTTCACTATTGGATAGGGGTTTTGTATTTGCTATAGCACATATTAGAGGTGGTGATGATTTTGGCTTTAAATGGTATAATGACGGAAAATTACTTAGCAAAAAAAACACATTTGATGACTTTGTAGCTGTTGCAAATCATCTCATAGAAAAAAATTATACGAAGAAGGGTAATATTGCAATCAAAGGAGGAAGCGCTGGTGGTTTGCTAGTGACAGCCGTGATGAATATGCATCCAGAATTATTTAAAACAGTAATAGCATTAGTGCCATTTGTTGACGTACTAAATACAATGCTAGATGACACATTACCACTCACGCCTATGGAATATAAGGAATGGGGAGATCCTCGTAAGAAAGAGTTTTTTGATTATATAAAATCATACTCTCCATATGATAATATTAAAGTGCAGTATTATCCCAATATCTTTATAAGATCTGGTCTTTCTGATCCACGTGTGACATACTGGGAACCGATAAAGTTTATAGCAAAATTACGCAACCTTAAAAGCGATAACAATTTAGTAATATTGAGGACTGATATAAATGCTGGTCATAAAGGTGTGTCAGGTAGATTTAGTTATTTAAATGATATAGCAGAAGAATATGTTTTTATTTTGAAAACATTCAATTTAATGGATATGATTTAGTGTATCTAGTTTAATATTTAGAGATATTTAGAGATTGATTTAGAATAAGAAGCACTCTTTTTTTGCAATACTACAAATATTCTATAGATTGAGATTAAGATATACAGTTCATGGGTGTTTTAATGTATGTATCTTCATTTGATCGCATCCTATTAGGCGATATCAAACTGATGAAAGCTATTATATCTGAAATAAGTTGATCTCTATCAATATTTATATGATAGAATTGTAGTGTATTGGATATTTTAGTTGATTATCTACTTATTATTGAGTATGGAAGCTCATTTTTTCTTAGGTTGCAAGATTTGTAGAATTATGTAGTTGCGAGTAATATGTTTTTATATCTTATATAGGTTTTTTCATCTCTTCGTATTTATAGGAATTGCATTGTGGATAGCGATAATGATTTTATTTTATATTTGGTAAAAGGATATTTTTACTCAATAAATAAATATTGATGTATTTATCGCATTAGTGAAATCATTGGATATAGATAAACAAATATATGCAACATTTATCCTACCTTTTATACTATAGTTATATTTTTGATATAGAAGCAACATGCGCATTTTCAAAAAATAGCCATATATTTTATATGCTCTGTGCAAAGCCACTTTCATCTATATAAACCGTAATTCTGCTATCATTTTTAAGCTCCTTATTACAATTTAATTTTGTCAAAACACTAATTTATAGCATTAACTTATTACTCAATTTGTTGTTATTTATAAATAAGACCTTTTAGTAGCTTTTGTAAATGATAATTTTTTAGCTTAAGTTTGCAATGCATAAGCTACTCATTTTTCATTGATAACTAATTCCGCATATCTAAAATCATATATTACGCTGTAGCTTATGAAAAAAATCTAATTTATTTTTTATAGTCAAGCACTCTAATGTACTGACTTTTGCTCTTATCTGTATTCTTTTAACAACGAACAATGTCTTATTTCTATCTACGCTATTGCCATTTTTTATGCTGCTTTAGACAAATATAGATATTTCTGTGAATTATGAATCTCTATAACATTCTCAATCTGCATACTATCTGAGATTAAAAGTTCTTTCCCTTGATCTTGTAATTGGAAATTTTTTTTGACTTTTCACTATCACTAAACCACTGCTTTACAACTTCATCAAATATTATCTTCACTATTATCCAATGAGGATTAGTTGTTGATTGCTTGCAAAATAAATAGGCGAGGAGTTTTGGCTTTAAGAGTTTTAGGGTGTTTGGTGAAGTTATAAAGCATCAAATTATAAGGCATAATTTAGTGAGATATGTGTTTTTTGCTGATCAAGGAGCTTTTAAAACAAATGATTATGAAGAAATGATCAACAAAGCGAGCAGCCTCAGCTTTATCTCAAATGCTATTGTACTATACAACACTGAACAAATGCAGATAATATATCTAAAACAGTATAAAAGAGTTATATTAAATAAGTATTAAATATTTCATCTATAGAACAATTTTTGGTACGACGAATGCGTTTTGCGTGAGCCCATTTTTTCTCAATGTGGTTGAGATCAG
>NZ_JAJBJC010000229.1 GCF_021811825.1 Candidatus Anadelfobacter sociabilis
TAGGGATCAGCGAAGCTGATGGTTTTGAGCGAGAATTGGGGCAGGATGCCTCAATAGCGTGGATGTCCTATGGCTCCAGCTTAGTGCGGTTGTCTTTGCTGTTTGCTTTGAGTTGGTCAGATTATGGATTAACTTATCGTTAGTTATAGAAAATGGCTGATACTGCAATTAAAGATGATGAAGATAAGAAAGAATACTTCGATTCTGAGGAGGAGTTAGATGAGAAAATTGAAAAGTTAGCAATGTGGATACTTTCATCTGAGCATTTTATTTCGTTCACAGGAGGTAATTAATCAATTTTTACTTAGAAACTAATTCGATTATTTAGCCGGAATTAGCACAGCCTGAGGAATTCCTGATTTTAGAAGTGGAATGGATACTGTTTTGCCAACAGGCCCTGGTTGTTGGGAGGTTGCTGCAAATAAAAAGAAGGGAGGACCTACTTACAAAAAGAAGGTAGCTAAAGTAGCAATGCATTCTGCATATCCATCTAAGACTCATATGTCTTTTGTAGCCCTTCTTGAATGCGGACTTATGAAATATTTAGTCTCTCAGAATGTCGATGGACTTCATAGGAAAAGTGGAATTCCTGCTGATAAAATCTCAGAAATGCATGGAAATACAAATATAGAAAGATGCAAAGATTGAGGAAAAGACTACTTAAGAGATTACAGAGTTAGAACTGCACAGACTGTGCATGATCATAAGACAGGAAGAAAATGAGATGACCCAGAATGTGGAGGAATTCTTCAAGATACGATTATTAATTTTGGAGAGGGACTTCCTGAAGAAGAATTAAACAATGCATTTAATCATGCAGAATGAGCAGATTTATGACTTGCAATGGGATCAAGCTTGAGAGTTACTCCAGCTGCCGATGTTCCAAAGACTGTATTTGACAATGGTGGAAAACTTGTCATAGTAAATCTTCAAAAGACTCCTCTTGATGCTTATGCAGCTTTGAATATCTATGCAAAATGTGATGATGTTATGGATAGATTGATGAAGAAGCTTAATATAGAAATTCCAAAATGGAAAATCATCAGATATTGAGAAATTGTAAAGAAAAATAAAGAGATTACAGTTAATGGAAGAGATGAACAACACAATTATTATAGTCTATTTCCAAAAGTAGAAATAAAATCAAAGAAAGACAAAAAGTTTATCAAATCATCTGAGAAGGAGCCACATAAGTTTAAAATAGGAGATGGAGATATTGGAGCATGCACTTTAACTTTACATTTTCAAGGACATTATAAAGAAAAATCTTGTTCTTTCGATTTTGATACTACAGAAGAACAATGTCAATTATACAAAATTGTATATGATCCATTTGAAGAAGAATGGGAATCAAAAGAGCCTCTTTACTAAAAATCTTAATAGTATAAAATAAGAATTTCTTCATATTAACTTTTAGTAATTTTAACCTTTCTTTTATTTTTGCATGATGACTTACT
>NZ_JAJBJC010000031.1 GCF_021811825.1 Candidatus Anadelfobacter sociabilis
GAATTTTAGACTTAGTGAGATGTATTATTAAAATATTTACTTATATTGTCATGTATCAAAATTGCATTATTGGTTAAGAAAAGAAGATATGACATATCTAAAGATAGATAATAAAAATAGATAAAGGGTGCCTTTTATAAATATCATTAAGTTAATAACTTAAGCTGAATTTTTTATCTACACTACGATTGCGTTTTAACTAACCCCTATACCGCAGATATAACGAAGGTCTAGACAATGTTGCATGAAATTAGGAGAATTAGGACAATGCCATATATCTCTTCATTTTGTATCAATGCTGTTTATATATAGTAATTTCCGCAACGATTACCTCTGCTGTTTGATAGCATTTTAATAGTCTCCAGTCAAAGCTTAATGTTCGAATTAAGAACAGTTGATACATAGTTTTTATAAGCGAGTGGAAAAGTGCTAAAAAATAATTTGACAACTAAGCAATGCATTCTATACCGAGGAAAAAATTATATCGGTGTATTTTTATGCATTACAAAATACCATTTGTACTACTAGCTATTATTTGAGCAATAGTATTTATAGATTTACCATTTGCTATACAGCAAATACTATATTCGATAAGCATAAGTATTAAATCATTTATCACCTCACTGCCGCTTGTGATTTTTTGCTTATTATTCAAAACAATTGTGGCGCTGTCTAATAGTGCGAGCAAAATTATAGGGCTTATTTTTGCATTGGTATGCTGTTCTAATTTTTTATCCACATTTCTAAGCCACTACGTTGGAATAATGGTTTATCATTTCGATTTGTCAATTTTAACTCCAAAAGGTTCGTTGGATTTGCAACCATTATGGGAATTAAATTTGCCTAGACTAATATCAAATGATAAAGCTATCTTTGCTGGAATAATATTAGGTTTTTTCTTCTTAAAATTTTACCCAAAAATTGCAAATCTCTCATCGAAATATATAGAGTGTTATATAAATAGGCTACTTTCTGGCTTTATATATCTAATACCATTGTTCATTACTGGATTTATTGTGAAGCTTAAATATGATGGCGTGATAGAATCGATGCTCAAAAATTATGCAGTTATATTTGTTATAATAGCTTGTTCTCAATTTGGTTATATATTACTATCATATTTCATACTTAATAAATTAAATATTAAGCAATCATTAAACAGCATAGCTAATATCATGCTGGCTGCTATTAGCGGGTTTAGTATAATGTTGAGTGCGCCAAGTATGCTACTTACAATAATAGGAGCTGAACGAAACGCAAAAAATAAAGACTTCGCTAGATCCGTGATACCCGTTTGAATATACATCTTGTTGGCGATTGTTTTGCTATACCTATTTTTGCATATGCAGTATTAAAGAGTTTTGGGATGTTAGAGCCATCCTTGATGCAATACGTAACGTTTGCCTTTTATTTTGTGCTGGCTAAATTCTCCGTTGCAGCAATTCCCAGTGGGGGTATTATTGTAATGTTGCCGATATTACAAGATAATCTTGGATTTAACACCAATATGATGTCCCTTATCACTGCATTATATATATTATTCGATCCGGTCATTACTTGTGCTAATGTTTTGGGTAATGGAGCGTTTTCAAAACTTGTCGATAGAATTGTCGAGCATAAGTTTATAAGTAGAAAAAGTAAAAAAGGGTAAAGAGTGAGTTATCTTTGCTTCTATAGATGCGGTGTGTGGAGCGTTTTCCGCTATCTGAGTTTTTCATGTCGCTGTCTTGTTGTGCTATAAATAGCTGATTGCGCATCAAATATTAGCATTATTTTTTGATCAACACTTATACACTATTCTTTGTAGATTTTTTTTAAAAATTTAATATTTGAGTTGTATTATTTACAATAAACACACCAGCCACAAGCTGTCAAAAGAGATTTTTTCAATTGGTCTTTTTATATAAATTAGTAACTTTTACATCTTCTTTCACATATGCTTTTATAATAAAGATCTGTTGTGAGTTTTTTCAATAAAAAAATCTATCTCCAGATCAACTTATAATGTTAAATTTGTAAGAAATATTCAAAACTAGACGAAACACATAGATGCAACATTTTTAAAACATTCAATAAACAACAATATTGATACCTTTTTGTGCATATATTTCTTTGCTTTATAGTGCCCTAACTCAAACTTTATAAAAGACAGTGATTGAATGTGTACCGATCTGCTATTGCACTTTCATCTATTATATCAAACTACTTTTGTTTATGCAGTCAATTATTTTATAAATTGTCTTTTTATATCAGCATCTTTCTTGTGATGATAAAAAAATTTCTTTATCTCTATAACATTATCATTGATATAAAAATTTATATATACAAAATGGCAGCTATCATAGTGCAACAAATATTCTTTCGACAGTATTTAAGTGCGACTCGCTAATACCTTCTCGGTGATAAAAATAAGAACTTCTTGCTGCTCTCTTTGTTCTTATTTTGCTTTTATAAATTCTCTAAATTTTTTATATATCTTCTATTTATTTGTAGTAGTTTTGCTGGGTTAATATCAAATCTTTCAACAGTTTGTGCAATACAGCTCACACTTTAAATACTTACGAATTTCTCTACAGATTATCTAGTGCTTATCTAGCATTTATATATGTATATGCTCAATCATCCTCTATTATTATCTTCGTATACTATACAATAATTTTTGAAGATTAAACAATTCCTAATGTTTTGTATACCTGAACTATATCTGATAGTAATATTTGACTCTGTTTAAGCAAATTATATTCACTCCTTAAAAGATTTAGTTTGTAAGTAAGATACGTAATATAATCTACGAATCCTGAATTGTATTGTGCCTCTATTATATTAAATTTTTCTCTCATTATGGATGTGATGTTCTTTAATGATTCTAAAACTGCGCTATCCTGCTTATAAGACACAAGAGCGTTGTTTACTTCATTAAATGCATTGGTTATAGTGTTTTTGTAGTTGAGTACTGCAGATTCATATTGTAATTTTGCACGCTTGTGTTGACTTAATCTTTTTGTATAGTCAAATAATACCTGAACAACATTTAATCCAAGACTCCAAGCTATATTGCTATCCTTCACAAAATTACTAAGATTGTTGCTAGCAAAACCATATGAGCCTGTTATATCGAAAGTTGGAAAAAAACTCGCAATACTTTGCTTTTCAGCATATCCGTATGATAACACTTGGTGGAAAGCTTTCTTTATATCTGGTCTATTAATCATTACACGAGAAGGTATTGCTGGTGGTATAACATTTTCTAAATCAGCAATATTAGGCATTTTACCTATCTCCAAGTTCCATTTCTCAGGATATGTACCTATCATGTATGCTAATGCGTTCAACAATACTATTTGTTGTTTCTTAAGAATATTGATATCATCTTCAATATTAGTGAATTGAATTTTTGCATCATCTACAGACTCAATATTAATTAGATCACTTTTATATTGAATGCTATTTATTTTAACTATCTCATTAGATAGTATATATTGATGCTCCAAATTTTCCAATTGAGAACTCATTGTAGCAATTTGTAAGTAGTTATTGGTAAGATTACTTATTAGTGATAATCTGATAATATCACTTTCTGCTATAGTAGTATTAAGATTCTCCTGCGCTTGTTTTACACTATTTCCAATTCTATTCCATACATCAAACTCATATGATACAGTTGCATTAAGTTGATATAGATTTACAAGATTTTTATTACTTGTAATATCTTTAGTACTAATCAATTCAGAACCACGAGAAGGAGAGAAACTAAGCCCTACTTGTGGGAGAAATTCTGAAGAATGTTCTGATATATATGTCTTTGCGATCTGTATATTTTTTAGTGCTATTAAATAATCAAAGTTATTTTCAGATGCTATATCTATTAATTTATTCAGTTTCTCATCTTTAAAATTTTGCCACCACTTACCATTTGTTTTGATATTTTTAGTATGAAGTGCATTCTTAAATTTTATTGGTACATCTACTTTTGAAATGTTAGGTGTCTTATAAAGATTGCACCCAGTAAGATGAATTGCAACCACAAAACAACAAATGGCATACTTAATCAGCCAGAAATTATATACGCTATTTATCTTTTTTATCATTTTTTTCCTCCTCGTCTCTTTCTTGTTTTCCTTGAATATAGACATCTACTAATTGTCCAGGATACAATTTGATTTTAGGGGGAATCTTAAATTTAAATACTATAGGCAGTACCCTTATATCAACTTTAGCTGCTTTTTGATAGCTAAGCTCAATATTAGGAATAGTATAAGGTTGTATTTTTACAAATTCTAATGGAATACTATAATTGCTTTTTCCTCTAATTAATAATACAGCATTTAGTATTTTAGTATCTGGTAGTTGCTGTACAAGCATTTCTTCTACATAACATCTTACTGCAAGATAAGGTTCTGTAGCACCCATTATTATAATGGGTGACATATTATTTGCATAAGGTTCATATACTCCTTGTTGCGATATATAGCTGCCTATAGCTGGTACAATACGCATTATTGTACCATCCGCAGGAGCAGTTATTGTATATTTATGTAGTAATTCTTTATCTGCATTGTAATTTTGTACAGCCGCTTCTAACTGATTTTCTTGATTTTTGATATCATAGATCCACGCTCCAGCTTTCACCAAATCATGTTGTTTTTGTGCGATTTGTAAATTACTTTTTGCAATAAGTTCAGCGTTTATTGCATTATCCAATGTATTTTTGCTAATGGAATGAGGATTTAACGAATGTGCTCTACGTATTTTATCTAATTGATCTCTAGCGTTCTTTAGTGTTGCTTGAGCATTGAGAAGCTGCGCTATTGCTACATCTAAATCCTCTTTGCGTGGTCTTGCCTTTAATTCTTCCAATAATGTATACGATGCTCGAACTTGCGCGCTATCTTTCGCTACTATAGCTTTTTGTATTGTATCATCAATAAATAAAATAGGAGTGCCGCGTTTTACTCGTTGCCCCTCGCTTACAGTAATTTTTACAACTTTTCCAGCAACTTCTGGATATATATTAATGTTACTTCCATATTCTTGAAAGCTTTCTATTATGCCGCTAGCGTAAATACCATTGCTATATGGATTAGAATTCACTGAAAATGGTGGTTTTGGTTTTGCTTTTGCGCTATAAAAATACGCACTGACAAATCCAACAAATATCCCGATAGCGGCGATAGTAAAAAGTAAATTAATTTTTGAAAGCTTCCAATTCAACATTTAGCGCACCTTTTAATTCGTTATCTTCCATTTTTAAAATACGAGTAGCAAAATTATAAATACGATTATCATGAGTAACTACTATTATTGCGCATTTCTCATTTAAAATGTCATTTTTTGCAAAGTTCATGATTTTTCGTCCAGTTTCTCCATCAAGTGATGCTGTGGGTTCATCAAAAATTAATATTTCTGGTTTAGAGATAATAGCGCGCGCAATAGCGACTCTCTGTTGCTCGCCTAAACTCATTTTATACGGCTGTACTTCGGCTTTATGTTGTAGCCCAACTATACTTAAGTATTTACGCGCCTCTTCCACACTTTCATCCCAATCTCTCTTTTGCAAAATAAGCGGAATAGCAACATTTTCTTGTGAGGTTAATCTTGGAAATAAATGAAAATCTTGAAAAACGAACCCCACTGAATAAAGACGAAAATGCGCTAACTCATCATCATTTAATTCACAGATATTTCTATTTTTTATCTCTACAACACCACTATTAGGACGAAGAATACCAGAAATGATACTGAGTAAAGTAGTTTTACCAGAGCCTGAAGGACCTACAATATAAAGCATTTCTCCAAAATTAAGTTCTAAACTGACATTCTTTATAACATGTACCATAGCATCTTGACTGCCAAACCATTTGCTGAGATTTTTAGCTTTTAGCACGGTTTTCATGTTAATCCCTCCTTATTAATTATCCACGAAATATATCAAAAGGTTCGATTGTAATAACCTTTCTAATACCAATATAACTTGAAAAAATTACGATTACAAGCACTAGGAAAAATGATATCAATAAATTACCAAATGTTATTATAGGAGCATAATTTGCAAGATATGCTTTTGCTAAAACAATTGTTATAGAAGATAAAAATACACCAATTCCATATCCTAAAAAACCTACTATTGCTGCTTGAAAAAGTATCATATATACGAGATAATATTTTCCTGTACCGATCGCCTTTAATGCACCAAATTTTTCTAAATTCTCTATTACAAAAGTATAAAAAGTTTGACCAGCGATCGAAAGTCCTACAATAAAACTTATCATGGTCATGATAAAGAAATTCATCCCCATACCTGTGCGAAAAATATAATAAGATATATTCTTATCTATAAATTCTTGTCTAGTAAGTGCTGCATATCCTAATTCACATATTTTCTCCTTTATTTTATTTATATCTGAGTTATTTTTTGGTTGTAGTAAAACATAAGATAACGTAAATCGTCCAGTTGGTAGAGTTTCAGTGGCTCTAGAGTATGTTGTGTATAATGTAGGAATACCAAAGAGACCTGGTATCGGCACTTTAGCTGTTGCCACAACAATTGCACGATGATCGTTAATCTCGAATGTTGATCCTATATGTGGAGTTCCTAATTTTACATACTCAGAATCTTTTACAACTATATATGCATCATTGTTGAAAATTGCACTTATATTTCCTTCTATTATTGTGGGGTGACCTAAGAGTGTTTCATCATCTAGACCTATTATACTAACACTTTGATATACACCATTTTCAAGTTTAACCAGACCACTACTAAAATATATTCCTGCGGCATATTTTACACCACTAATGCTTTTTGCAACATCTAATACGTAATTCGGAATAGGGATACTATCCTTAGCAGATTGGACTGATGGATCCATAACCCATATCTCAGCACCTATATTGATAATATCAGAAGCAGTTCTTTGCATAATACCGAAAAAAGAGGATGTCATTTGCATTATAAGAAATACTGCAAATGTTATTCCAACAATGAGCGTTATAAATTTTCCCCTATCGTTAATTAATAACTTTAGAGATATTTTTAATAGTCCATGCATTTTCTAATTTAGTATATAAATTACTATCTAAACTTGTGCTTTAAAAAATCCCATATACTTATAATAGTGAACTCTAAGTCTACAAGTGTCAATTGGTTATGTATTTTGAAAAAATTTTAAAAAATGTTGCATCTTACATCTTAGAATAAGAAATCTGTAAATTTCCATACGTATGCAATAAATTTTCTTTAAAATATAGAAATGTAGATAAGGACTTAACAAGTATTTTATTACACATAAATTACAAAAATATATAGAAAAAGTAATTTTATTATCTTGAGTGATTTGCAAGTATATTATATACTGTGTGCAGCTTAGGTGGATTTTTTATCCTGTCTATAATTATTAGGCGGTAATTGTCTGCACTATGATTACTAAATCAAAGATTGAGGATTCTATGTTAGACTTAAATTCT
Source organism: Candidatus Anadelfobacter sociabilis (assembly GCF_021811825.1). GTDB lineage: Bacteria > Pseudomonadota > Alphaproteobacteria > Rickettsiales > Midichloriaceae > Anadelfobacter > Anadelfobacter sociabilis. The sequence continues at coordinate 7,465 of NZ_JAJBJC010000031.1, forward strand.
AAATTTCCGTTTGTGCTCCCAGAATTACCTTATGAAAAGAATGCATTAGAGCCATATATATCATCTAATACTCTTCATTTTCATCATGAAAAACATCATAGCACTTACATTAATAATATGAATAGTCTCATTGTTGAGCATAAACTAGAAGACTTAATTTTAAAAGAGATAATAAATAAATCTAGATCAGATAAAGTATTACAGGGAGTTTTTAATAATGCAGCTCAAAGTTGGAATCATGCATTTTACTGGCATTGCCTAAAAAAAGATTCTAAAAAACCATATGATAATTTTATGACGCAGATAGCAAAGGATTTTGGTAATTATGAGAATTTAAAGTCTGAGTTAATAAAATGTGGTCTAAATCAATTTGGTAGTGGTTGGGTATGGCTTGTATGGAATTGTAAAGAATTAAAGTTATCGATACTTAAAACAGCTAATGCTGATTTGCCTGAAATTGATAAGTTTATTCCTTTACTGACAATAGATGTATGGGAACATGCATATTATCTTGATTATCAAAATAACAGGAAAAATTATCTGGAAACATTTATAGACTTTATAGGAAATTGGGAATTTGCACAACATAATTTTATGTTATGCACTCATTAAATTTATTATAGAGTTTTTCGATTTGCTCACCTTTGTTGTATTTTGAATTATAGAGATGTAATTGTTTTGTATGTAAAGTACAGGAGGTTGATGTATGAGAGAGTTTTGTTATAGTATTTCTTTATCTGTGCGCTGAGATTGTTACGTTTCTATTGCAAATATAGTGAGTACTTTGTGCTTTGTATTATATTATATATTACATACTCCACAAATTTATCTCTAATTAATATTTAATTTTATATCTTGTAAATTTGTATTTTTTAGTAGCTGTATATAACACAATAATTCATCATGATTATTACTTAATAATCATGGAATAATAATGGCAAGAGCCAAATTGTTTAAAATGTCTAAACTAGTAATTTGTCTAAACTAGTAATCACAATCGATTTACCAAAACCACAGAGTAAAGATAACTCTCTTGTATCCACTTTTTACTAAAACTACTTATTCTCTTACATTATAAGAGCATAACACAATATATAAAATAATATTAGCTATTTGCGCAAATAGCCTCCTATGTTTTGAAAAAAATCAACAAAAGACAGTATTTAAAAAGTATCAAATGCCAAACAAACCACTTCTTACTTTTAGTAGTTTCAAAGATTGAAAGTTATTTGCATTAATAGAAAATTTTCTCACTATTAGTCATGTATTTCATCTAATACTAAGGCAAATTTGATTGATGATTATTTTTTATAAAATACTCTTGTTTTCGTCGTAGATTATATTTTTTATTGGACCATCAATATTTTTTTCAAGTGCAACTTCTTCTGTGGAAGTAGTAATGCTTATACTTGCAGCATCTATACTATTTGTAATGCAAGCTTCTTCCTCATTACTTAAAGTAACATCTTGATTTTGTTCTACATCAGTTTGTTGTATCTCAATGGATGATCCAATATCACAATCAGATTTATAACTACTTTCACGTATACCACTTAATATTGCCTCTACTGCTAAGTCGCAGTATAGCTGTATAGCTTTACGCGCATCATCATTTCCAAGTATAACATAATCTACCCCATCCGGACTACAATTAGTATCAACTATCGCTATTATTGGGATTCCAATCTTTTTTGCCTCATGTACTGCAGTAAAATTCTCTCTTACTCCAATAATGAAGATAGCATCTGGTATTCCACCCATTTTTCTTATACCACCCAAAACCAAATCTAACTTCTCCTTCTTTCTTTGTAAATTGAGCTTCTCTTTTTTTGTTAGAAAGGATTTCTCATCTGATAACATTACCTCATATTTGCGTAGTGTATTGATTGAGCTGGAAATTGTACGCCAATTAGTAAAAGTTCCACCTAACCATCTATGATTGACATAATATTGCCCACATTTAGAAGCACTCTCTGCAACGATACTGGCTGCTTGCTTTTTTGTTGACAAAAACAATATGCGCCCATCCTGAGAGGCGATTTGTTGTAATAGTATCAGGGAGCGTTCTAAGCTTTTTACTGTTTGTTCAAGATCTATTATATGGATGCCATTTTTTATTCCGTAAATAAATCTCGCCATTTTGGGATTCCAATAGTTCTTCTTATGCCCATAATGTACTCCCGCCTCCAGTAGCGTGCGTATAGTATAACTTTTTCCGTAAAACATAAAGATAATTTAGTTTAAAATTTTTGGTTTTTCATATCAAAAAGACTAAAACACTGCGTCTTAGACTTTTAGAACCTCTATAGATGCAGCACAAGAGTGCAAGTACTATCAAAATTGCGATAGAACCAAAAAACATCTATATGCGTATTAAAATGCATCTGCACTATTCAGTACAAAATGACACCAAGAGCAGTGTATACGAAAATATCCTTTCGTTCAACAAATAAATTCATATGTTTTAATCTATATATTATGTATAGATTACATACTCACAAAAAATATATCGTGTATGAAAAGTAGTGTTCAATAACCTATATGGTTGCTTTGTTTATTTGAATTATTCACCACTTGATTTTGATATGTTTGTCGACGTGGATCAATTGATTGTTTGTTCTTATCGTATTCTATAGAATTTAAGTCATCTTTTATCTTCGCATTGTTAAGCAATTGTATTATGTTTGCATTGTGTGATTTATCTCTTTCTTTTAGGATCTCATTCTCTTTCAAATGCTGCTCTGTATTTTTTGCTACATCATGTTCTTTTGGTGATGTTAAGAATTTTGTTTCATCAATATTTACCTTGAGTTTTCCATCCTCTCCTCTTAGAATGGAGTCTATACATTTTATTTTACTGCTTAATTTCACTGGTGGATTCTTTTTAACATATTCTCTAATTCTATCTTCTTGCGTAACGATTGCATCTCTTTTCTTTTCGCTTGCTTCACTAAAATCAAGAATTTTTGACATAGGATCGATAAATCTCTCCCTTAGTGCTGCCATTCTTTCTCCTTTTTTAGCGCAAGCAGCGGCTGTAAGACCAAATGCAAGTGTTGGTACAAAAGATATCGTAGCTGCAAGCGCACGCGCTGCATGTCCAAGAAATTTTGCTGCTGGTGGATATGCGAATAGAACCGCAACAATCGGATTACAACCAAAAACCAACATTAAGAGAAATATTTTTTTATTAAATTGCTTATTTTTTTCTTTATCTTCATTGTCTTTCACTCTTTTTTCAGCATTTTTTTCTCTTTCTTCGTTAAGCTTTTTATCTTCATTTGCGTTAAGTTTGGCGATTATTTTATTAGATTCTCCTTTTTCTTCGCATTTACTCTGTGCTATTAGTGTGTCTGCTAAATTTTCAGGTGATAACTTATTCTTCACGCCACTTCTTAGGTACTCTATTCTATCTGGATCATCAAAAGATTGTTTTAATCCATCTATATCATCTACTTTACATGCAACAGCAAGCTGGAGATCATCCACTTCTTTCCCAAGAGCTTCATTAAGTTTTGCTTTAATCTTATCATCAGCAAAGAATTTTGTTAAATCTTCTTCAGTTTCGCACTTCATCAAGGCATTTTCTAATCCACCTTTCTCAATAGCATTACTTGCTATTTTCTCAACTCGATCTTTGATTCTTATTTGATTTTCTTTATTATAACCAATAAGCATCTTATCTGAGATACCGAGCTGATTTTGTATAGAATCTGCTATCAGATTTTTAGCTTTATTGTATGCTGGATGATATTCTTTTTCCTTCAGTGCATCATATTTTTTCCATTTCTCTTCTATATTATCAGATGCCAATTCTTCGTTTTTTTCTCTTTCTACAAACTGAGTAATATATTTTCTCTGATCTTCTACATCAACATTATCTAATTGTTTAAAAAAAGCCCTCTTTTCTTCTGATTTATATAATCCAGTGATAGTATTTTTCGGCTGCACTAAATCTCCTCTATTTACGAGTTTTTTAGTCCTTTCTAACCATCTTTTTCCAAACCATTTTGATTGAAGTTTTTCATTTTGATCTTTAAAGCTCCATGAATCTTTGTTAAACGATTTATTCTCAATATTTTGTATAGCTTGCTCAACAATTAATCGATCATCAGATATCTTTCTTATTTGTACTTCTGGAGTAGAATATTTCTGAAAAATTCTATACATTTTAGAAAAACTCTCTCCATTAGTATCACTACTAAGTGCCTTTATTAGAGTAGAATTCACCATACTTGGTGAATTGCCTAGCTTATACTGATTTTCATAAAATGAAGCTACTTCATTTTCTATATTATCTCTTCTTTGCTTATTTTTATCTCTTATAGTATCAATTGTTTGGAATAATTCTTTTGTTTTATTCCATCTACTATTTTCTTTATCATCAAGAATCTTCAAATTCATAAATTCATCAACAATCTTCGATGCAATTACCGATTGAATCTTTTTGATATTTCCATTCTGAGTCGATAATTTAAATATTCCTCTGTCGCGTATTGGATCATAAATAGAGCGATACTTCACAGCATCTTCAATATGGAATTTATCTATAACACCTAGTACTTTGTCTGGATTTTGTTTCGTTAAAAAACGTATTGATTCTTCTATTTTATTTTGATCATTTAATACATTTTGATCATCCAAAAATTTTAAGTTTTTAGTTATATTATCTATTTCACCAAGCTCCTGACCTATTATATCAATTATATCTTTTTTATATTTACTAAAATTTTGATTTTTATTTATTTCTTTTTTTATGCTTTCTAATAATTTCTCATTACTAATATTCGAAAGAAGGTTTCTTATCTTATTTTCTTTGTGTTTGGATAGATTTTCTTCTTTAACATTAGATTCATTATCTTCGTTGGCATCAACAGAAACTTCTTCACGAGGTTTTGGATCTAAAATTTTATTTAATTCATTTATATATATTGAAGCTGCAATATCATTCAAATTGGTATCTAACAAAGTTAGCACCTCCTCTTGCTCATTATATTCCTTCTGATCTTTTGCTATACGCAATAAATCATCTATTTGCGCTCCTTTTTTTAGATTGTCACTGATGAAATTTTTATATACATCATATGGCTTTGCCTCATCCCCCATAGGTCGCTCCTGTAAATCCTTCTTTAATGGAAAATCTATAATCTGCCTTTCAATTGCCAAATCTAATTTATGCTGCTCAAAATTTATATCCCTATCCATCTTTGCCGGAAATACTTTGTCGCGATATAAATTGTGGTGATATTTTTGTTTGTATTCCTTACAAGCTTGAGCGAATTGAGTTGAATCTTCACTTTGCTCAATTTGCTGATCTAATTGGAGGTCTTGCTTATTCGCTATTGGTTTGAAATTCAATAAATTGTCTTCCCATTTTTTGAAAGCTTCATTAAATTCATCATTAGGATGACTATTAATAGTGGTAGAATATATTCTTTTGCCAGATAGGAGTAATAGCTTATCTAATTCTTGATAAAATTTCTCCTTCTGTTCGTTATAAGCCTTGTTTACTTTATCATCATTTTGTTCTATTTCTTGTATCTCTTGTTGAATCTCTTCTTTACTCTTAAGTAGAACATTTTGTTCTATTTCTTGTATCTCTTGTTGAATCTCTTTTTTACTCTTAAGTAGAAATTTATCTTTATATTTTTCAGCATATGCTATTTTATTTGGAATGGATCTACAGTAAGTTGAAGCCCAGAAGAATTTGGTTTTTCTTTTAAATCTCGCTTTATAGTATCTTTTATAATACTCAAATTCTTTTCAACATCTCCATCTTCGTTGTTAACTCCCATTTGAAAAGCTGATCGCAAATTTGGATTTATTTTAATGTCTTGCGAATCATCTTGTAAATTACTTTGTAATATTTTTTGTTTTATGCCTGATATAATCTTCTCCACATCTACTTCTGTTTGCAGATGCTTATTATCATTAACAATCTTAACAATCTCCCATCTATTTCGCATTTCCTCACCAAGTTTTTGATATTCAGCAATCTTATCAGGAACATATTTTTGTTCTAATGCATTCATTGCGGCATTTTGCCATAAATTGTAAGCTATAAGCTTTATCTCTTTTTTATCATCCTCTTTATATTTCTGTATTCTATTGTCGTTATTTATTGAATAATTTGGGGGGCTGCTACTATCATCTAATTGATGAGTAATTGATTCTAAGTTACCTTTTATTACCGCTTCTTTCAATGATTTCACATCTTTATACTCTTCTTCATCTTCTTCGAAGCCTTCACTTATCTCTGACAATTTACTATCACTATCACTATCTTGATTACTAAAACTTTCTCTCATACTGATCACCTCCTTTACAAATAATTACTTTTATTAAAAAACACAAATCTTATACAAAACATACTTTTATATATTAAATGCTCAATCCTTTCGCAGTTTTTTTATCTTGACCACTTGGAGCTGTGAGTTGCATTAATTGTACTTTTCCTTCTGCTTTTTCTAATTTTTTTTCTATTTCTTCTCTAACATTTGTCATTTTACTAATTGTTCTATCAAATTTCTTTTCAACGCCATTAGGATTTATTGCTTCTTTAGAGGCAAATTTTCCTGAAAAATTTTCTATTTTCTCTCCTAATTGCTGTACAATATTTGCAGTTAATTTTCCTAAAACATCTCCCCCTACATCACTCGGTGCTAGTTCTTTTCTAGATGCATCTATCTGTTCAGATTTAAGTATAGAGAGTTTTGTCTTCTCCTCAACAATTCGCGATTCTTTTAGTAATGTTCGTACCTTATCTACAGCCATCTCGACTTTATCAATTATAAGATTTAAAGTAGATATAATAGAAATATTTTTGCTTTTTGCTTGTTGTAGTTCATCTTTTGATAAAAAGCTACTTGTAGCTTTATCCAATAATTCTTTCTTTTTTTGATTTTCAATAGAGTCAAGACTCATACCTTCCTTATCAATGCCATTATCATCTGGTAGAGAATGGTTTAGTGTTGTTTCTGCAAATTTTTCTGTCGTTATATTATAAGCTGATAACTTTTCATCTGATGCTGATTGAGATTCGCTTGACTTGTTGATAACATCTTTAGAAAAGAAAGAAGTACGCAATTTTTTTAATAATTCAGTATCATGGTCGATTTGTTGAATGGCATGATCTAGTGTGTTAATATTTTTTGTTGTATAAAAATTATTTTTATCACTACTTTTGATGTTATTACTGTAATTTTCTTCAGTGAGTTTTGAGAATGAGTTTGCAAATGTTTTGTTTTTACTAAGTAATGCGGTCACCACATCTACAGCACTATAGAAAGCTGTTTTTTCTCTATCAACAGCATTATTATCGTTTTTTATCATTATTTAAATAACCCTCGTAATTTTATATAACCCTACTTTAAGTGTAATATCGCATGACAAAAAATAAAAGAAATATCACGCTGACTCGATTGAAATAATATTCATTATGCGTTCGTAGTTAAGTTGATGAATATTTTTGGTACTAAAGGTAGGCAGTATGATAATATATATAATAATTTTACTGTATTTCAGGTATGCTTGTAGATAGTGTGAAAAAATGAGTAGTGTAAAAGAGAGTCAAAATTCTCTGATATGCTTAGAAACTAAAAATAATACTTTTTCAATATGCTGTCCTTATGAATAGTGTATCCTCTTATGGTGTGTTTATCTAGATACAATGTAGGTACGGATTTTTAATAAAATGCTGTGGAGATGTAGATACGATTAGTAGATATTAAACTTGGCACTCCATACTATTATCTTAAATCTCATAGTTATAACGTGATATGATATATCTCATAAAATCATCTATAGACGCGAATGATGGATTAGGAAGTAGTTGTTGATATATAGAGTAAAAGTGGTATATTAGAATATCAAGAAACAAACAAATCTATATACCTTGGATATATTGGAACTATACTGTTTAGTCGATGATTTTTGTAAAGAATACAACAAGTATTTATTAGTTCAGCGACGGAAGGATCCTA
>NZ_JAJBJC010000230.1 GCF_021811825.1 Candidatus Anadelfobacter sociabilis
CAAGCAAATCATCTTTGATCCATAGATTAACATCAGATACATATTCGAAGCCTGCTAAGAATAAGAATGCACAAACTAAGTAAATTAATGCATTTATATAGGCCTTTTCAAGCTTATATTAATAAAGTTGAAGAATGTTGTTATCAATTGGAATATTCATTGGTTTTATTTATATATCAAGCTATTTTTGCATTGTCCTTAATAGAATTGAGTCATACTAAAGTCATTGCTTTTATAGCTCAATGACATCAAAGCCATCTTCTCAGATACAAACACAAAACACTTCAAAAACGGGTATTACACATAGAACTAATCATATAAGGTAATTTTTATAAATTTATGCTTACAGAAAAAGTGGAGGATTGACTATTGAGGAAAAAGAACCTGACATAGAGAGGTTAGGAGAATGGGTAGAAAGAGTGCAAATTGACTTCAGTAATGTAGATGATGAAGGTATTACAAAATTAGAGTATATATTGATCGTGTGTTTCTATGTTTATAGCAGATTGATGATATATTATTTCAGTATTTTATTTTTAGTTGTTGTTTAAAAACGTATTAATTTCTACTTTGTTAGATTTAAAATTAAAAAATACAAGAAGTGAAAACAATGAAGATAAAAGTAATAAAAATCTTAAGAAAGCAAAATATTTAACAAATAAATCAACCAGCAAATCGATTAAAAGATATGAGCCTATTGGAGGGAAAATAAAGCAACGTATGCAAGAACAAAAAGTAATGAAGTCTTATATATCAAACTCAATTCAAAGAAATAGTAAGTTTTGATAATTTTATTAAAACACTTAATCAAATCTTTACATAATACATAAATAATTATGAGATTAAATAGTAAAATATAGAAACTCTTGAATCAATATTAAATACGCCAAAGTCATTAGTAAAATATTCGAAATTCGAAACAGACAATACTCCAAGCTTTAATAGAGAAAAATCATCTAGTAGTGCAAAGAAGAGACTGATCGATAATTCAACAGATGTAATGATTACTTGCGTAAAGAAAAACGAAATGAAGAAAAACTGTGCATCTTCAAAAACTAACCAAACCAATAATAAAAATATAAAAGAGCTTGGTGAGATACAATTTGATAGTAAGAAAACTATTATTATAATGATATGCATCAGATTTTAAGAACAAGCACATTAACTCTTTATAGTTGGAGATAAAGATATTGAGTCAATAAATAATGAGGGTAGTCTCCAGGATTTTGATAGCAAAATCAAAAACGAAAGTTCAACAGATACTCCTAAATTAATCTGTTTAGAATTAGATAACAAAAGTATTGAATTCACAGATGCCATAAAATCTTCAGAGCAATATACAAATCGTAAAAGTGAAATAGTCATAAATGATGCAATTGAAGCTTTGAAATGTAAGAAATCAATTTAATATTGAATAATAATAGCTGATATTGATACTCAAAAT
>NZ_JAJBJC010000231.1 GCF_021811825.1 Candidatus Anadelfobacter sociabilis
TAACAAAATATAGTTGAACGCAAAGAAAAAATCAAAGAAAGAGGAAAGAAAGACAAGTTTGCAATATTAAAAGTTTTACAGTCAACTCCTCTTTACAAATAAAATTGAAAATGAATTTTATGAACGCAGTATTATTCCAGAATTAGAGCAAAAATAAAAAATGTCTAATTAACATCAGAAACATGAAGAAACCAATTGATCCTAATGCTATAGCTGAACATGAGAAACGCTATTTCCAAGAGAAAAATAGGTTAATTAATGATTATCAATCAAGAAGAATAAAATTAAGCAAAAGCACAAGCTGATTTTTTAGTATTAAAGTGGCTTTATTATATAGGAAAATCTAAATTTCTTAAAGATATTCTTTCGAAAGAATCAAAAATGATAGAAGAGAAAACATATAGGAAGTAATAGAGCATATGAAGTTAAGTCAAGGATAGAATCATATAGTAAAAGTGTGCAGCAATTGTTTAAGCCAATTATATCTTCAACAAAACAAGAACAGATTGAGGATCTAAAAAGAAGTATTGTTAATAAAAGAATGCAACACAAAACAAGGAACAGTATTGATAGAGGAACAACAATTTCTGACAAAGGTGTAAGAAATTCGTTTATTACTTTGAATAGAAAAGCTTAAGATTTGAGTTGTTAAATCAATCAAAGCAAAGCGTAAATAAAAAGTTTGATCTCTCAGAGCTCATGAAAAGCACACAACATAAATAAGAGTAAGCTGATTTAATAAAAATATAGGAAAATATAAAGAGAATCCACTAGTACCAAAACCAAAAACAGTTAGAGTGGGATCAAGTGTTGATTGGCTGAAAGAAAAAGCAATTGAAAGAGCAAATAAAGAAGCTCCTCCAGAATACTATTACAAGTCTAAAGAATTAAAGAGAAGATTGAAGCAACTAAATGCTAAGAATTATGATGAAGTAAAGTAAGCATAAGCATTATTGGCTTTCTTTATTTTTCTTAATCAAATGTTTGAATGCTTACTATTCTATTTCCCCAAATCTTATTAAACAATTATTAGGAGGCAATTTGATATTGTCAACACATATTCACACATGATAGGAGAAAAAGCTAAAATGAAAGATCAAGAGATAAATAATACAAATGAAGGTAATAAAAATTTAATATCCTTTAGTATCTATAAGACAAATAAATGACTTAAATGAATTATTAATGGAAAGCATTAAGAGTAAAGTAATGCTGCTTGAGAACATTAAGAATTAAGACAATACTCTCTGTTCAAGTTAAATAATTTATCTTGAATTGTTTTCATTTCAATAATACAGAATTTAATAGGGGTTTTGGGGTTGGAGATCTGGAGCTATGGTAGAGAGGCGTAATATCAAGCAATGGTTTCTCAAGATTACAGAATTTTCAGATGAGTTATTATCAGATTTAGATATGCTCGATGGTTGGCCAGAAAAAGTGCGAA
>NZ_JAJBJC010000232.1 GCF_021811825.1 Candidatus Anadelfobacter sociabilis
TGCTAAAGAAAATGATGAAAAAGAAGTAAGTGGTTTCTATTTAATTTGCATATTAAATTATCTATAAGATAAGATTGGAAAATTCAGATCATGAGGAAGTTAAAGTAACTCCTCCTTCATTTTCACTCAAACTTCCAGTAATACATAGACCAGGAGAAAATAAATCTCAATCAAATATTACTGAGGATGGCCAAAAGAAAATTAGGCAAGAAAACAATGCTAATTTAGAAAGTGAAATTCAAGAAAATCAAAGTGTAAGAAAAGTCTAATATTTTAATAATATTGTAGAAGAAAAATAGAGAAAATTCAAATAAATCTGAAAATGAATCTGAAGATATCAATGATCCATTAGATCCTAATGCATCAAGTGAAGAAGAGATGGAGCCTCAAGAGAAAAGCTATGATATTCTTGATCCAAATGCAGAAAGTGAAGATGAACTTGATCCAAATGCTGAGAGTAGCAATAGTGAGGGTGATAAAGTACAAAAATCTGAAGATAAGGGTGAAAATGATCAAGATAAAAATGAAGAAAAGATTAATGAATCAAAACCTTTAAGCTTATTCGAAAAGAAAAAGTTACAGATTGAAAAATAAAAAGCAAGCATTAGAGCACTTTCAAAATATGATTACAGAACTAATCGAGAGAGATAGATTAAACGAAGATTCAACATTTGATGAATTTAGCGATGTATTAAAAGTTATACTAAGGTAAATAAATTTTTTACTTTTTAATAGATCTGAAGAAAATAAATAAGAAAGTAGATGAATGGTATAATTCAGAAACAAGTGGAGTGCATGCAACTTCTCTTATCTCAGTTCTTTATAAAGTATTTTAAATTTCTAAAAATTTAGGATGTTTTTCCAAATTCAATAAAGCAAGCAAAACTGCAGAAAAAGGAGGCATCTAAAAATAAATTTATAAAATATCTTCAATCAGTTATTCCAGCTGAAGATGTTGATGAAGAAACACAATTTAATGAATATAAAGCTGTACTTAAAGATAACGGTATAAGATTCTATTAATTTATAGATGAAATGTATAAATCTGTCGGAAAATCAAAGCGTGAAAAATTCTTCAATGAATTTAAAGAGCAAATTCTGATTGATAGAGCTAATGCAAGTGGAAAGATCTCATTAAAAGACCGACTTGAGCTGCTTAAACAAAAAGAAGAAAAGAAGAAGGAAAGAGATAGAAAGAAACTTGAAGAAACAGATCCTAAAGAAGCAAGAAAACGAAAAAGAGAGGAGGCTTTAGAGGCTTATAATCAGATGCTTAAAGAGAAAATAACTAACCCAGATATTTCTTGGGAAGATGCAATTAAGTGATTGTGATAGCAAAGATATAGTTTGTTTAAATAATTCAAATGCTTCTGGATTAAGATATAAGGGTAAAGTTATTCCCAACACATCTAAAAATGTACCTTGCGATTTTGATGAGGGCGA
>NZ_JAJBJC010000233.1 GCF_021811825.1 Candidatus Anadelfobacter sociabilis
ATACTTCTATATCGTGGAATGCTATTTTCTCACTAATACCAGATCCAATAGCTTTTACATAAGCTTCTTTTGCAGCGTATCTTTTGGCTAAAAATAATGAAAAAGCTTCTTCTCCACTTGTCTTTATTATGCTAAGGAATAAATTAGCTTTCGTTTATTATATTCAGAGATTAAAAAAAATTACATCAATAGGATTATTTAGTCCATAGTTGTGCTTATTGATAGTTACACTATCGATTGTTGATTTCCATGTAATCGTTGAGTTTGTTGTAAATGTTCCATTAGCAACTTGACCTCCAGTCGAGTTTGTTATAGCTGTATTATTTGATAACGTCGCGATTGCTATATACAAATTATGATGCTAGAAAAAACAATGATAATAGTCTAATATATGAGATAAATACATACCTGCATTATTTGAAACAAGTTTAATTGGCATCAGAACTAAAATTAAAAGGTAAATCAATATTATAGTAAAAATAATAGTTGAGAGTATTCCTCCAATAAATGACTTGAGTCTAAATTTTCCATCATGCATCAATGTTATCCTTCTTCCATATATATCAGTCCTTGTAATTATTCTTTTGATAAAGTTAAATGCCTATAGATTACTCATTAAAATATGCAACATCTGATAAAGTTAATGCTCTCTATCTTCATTGCTTAAAGCTTTATATGAACTATAGACTCGAAGAATATGGCTTTGATTATTGATTATTAAAATATTTCAAACTTATCAAATCTTTATTTTTTATATATTTTCTCCATCAATATGTTGGTTTAAATTATTATGAAATTAATATTTAGAAAATTTAAATTGATGATAATTCAATATACTTAAGAAAAAATTAGAATGAATGTTTTTAATAAAGTTCTTTAAAATTAACAGTTTGAAGAATTAATTAAAGCAATATATGTAATATTTTAATACAAATAATAATCTTTGACTAAGTACTATATAAAAAATAGTTTATAATAAACTCTGATAAAACTAATTGTATTAGTAATGAAACTTGTCAACACAAAAAATATTAAATACTAAATTGATTAATAGATTCTTTAAGTGCCTCAATACTGTAAATAAAGATGGGGGTAAGTTTGTACCTATAAATCTAACTTTAACCGTTTATTTAAAAATGATTAATCTCATAAATTATTTAAAGTATAGATAATACTAAATAACAACTATTTGTATGTTTGTTGTAGAACATTTTGCTCTTATTTTTGGCTTTATCTGAATTTAAAATTGAAAAAATTTAATTTAATATCTGCTAAATTTATTTTCATTGATACTTGAGCATAGTCATTTATCTTTTTGTGATAATTAAACTATTCGATTTAACCACCACTAATTTTGGTTAGAAAACTACATTTAAAGATTTATTATTATTTTTAAATATATTTTTTCAAAATCATTTTTGTTGTATTTAAAGATTTATAA
>NZ_JAJBJC010000234.1 GCF_021811825.1 Candidatus Anadelfobacter sociabilis
AGTACACGGAATAGAATTGATTATTAAATCTCTCGAAAAGATTTGTGAAAAATATTGTATAACCAGAATAATGCCAGCTAAAGGTGAGCAATTTGATCATAATTTACAACAAGCAATTTCTAGTATTTGCATAAATAATTAATCCCAAGATTATATTATTGTTCATATCCTTGCTTAAACAGCAGTCCGTATTCAAGATATAATTTACTAATTTTTGTTATTATCAGATATCTTAATAATTTACATTTTATTATAGGAGCGATATTGTATATAAAGAAGTTTATTCTACATCTAATATAATTGAAGAAAATCTCTATTCTAGCATAGTAGAGAAGAGACTAAAAAGAAAACATAAGAATCAAACTCAGAACGCATGCTCATCAATAGAAAAAGAAATAATAACCAAATTAAATTAAATCCAAACCAGAGGGCACAAAATGGTTTGATATATTAATTGAGTACATTAAGTAGCAGAATGATGGACGATATGATTAAGGATGCGTTAACTATTGAGCTCAGCTGAAATGATCACTCTCCTCTAAAGAATAATTATTTCTCTAGTCCAAAATTATCTCTAATTTCAAATGCAAAACTTCAGTGATCAAGAAAAGAGTTTGATGGAAAGTTGATTATTGATGATATCGAAATCGCTTCTAGTTTAAAGCCAACATTGTTTTCTTATAGACAAAGCGAAGAAGAAAAGATGAGGCTTGATCAATACTTTAATAGAAGAAAATTAGAATATAACAAGAAAATTAAGATTCGATCTAACTTTTTCCGCAAAAATACTATTGATCGAAGTAGAATAAATAGCAAGAAATCAGATAGGAACCAAGAGCTTCATCTATTATATAATACAATGCATATGAGAAACAGAACATCAAAATCAAAACGAAAGGAAAACATGATGTTAAATCAGTATTATGATAAGATCTCAAATAATTTTGACCAAAAAGGAACAAATTTTAATAAAACTTTAAACAATGTAGAAAGTAGTATTAATCTAGAAGATATTTCATCAGTCTGAACTAATCAACAAGGAGAAAATAGTATGTTTAAAATAACTATATTAATTTCCATTAAAGTAAAGAATAATATAAAAATAGAAAATAAAAATTTGAACAAAAGAAAAATGAGATTATTCCATCGAAACTTTACAAAGTACACTATTTCAAGCGATTCTAAACATAAAGCAAAAATTAATTTAAATATCAGCGAGATGAGTAAAAATTATTGTATACTAAATACAAAGGTAATGCAAATAGACACTCCAAAGAATTGAATTACGAAGCTTCAGAATCTTGTATCCTCGGAAAATAAATTTAAGAAGCCTATTATTAGCCAAAAGTCAACTAAGCCAAGATTTAAATATTATTTTAGCAGATTTATTATAAATAATTTAAGAGTAAATTAGTTTGTTAAGTCTTTCTTTGGTAA
>NZ_JAJBJC010000235.1 GCF_021811825.1 Candidatus Anadelfobacter sociabilis
AAGGTATTGATGGTATAGCTTATTAGTGGTATAACGACGATGTTTTTATGAAGCAATAGATAGAAACGGTTGGACTTTGAGATTAAATGAGAAGCTCTGATCTTCTGAAAATTGCTTTACGTTGCCATACAAGCTTTTAAATTAGGCTTCTGCTCAATTTCGTGAAATTGCTGCGGTAATGGGGGTTGTGGGGAATAATTAATATGGTTTGTTTATTAATCAACATGAGTCAAGACGTCTCTACTAATACTAAATTAACCCCAGCTCCTGCGTTTAAAAAACTCAAAATCGCGGTTGGTACTGATAATTTTAAAGACATAATAACAAAGAGTGATATTTTTGTTGATAAGACGCTTTTTATTCAAGAGGTTATTGATAGTGGTGAACGAGCTATGCTTATCACATATCCGAGACGGTGGGGAAAAACATTAAATTTGGATATGCTTAAGGTTTTTTTAGAACCTGAGGATAGGAATTGTCAAAAAATTACTCGATACGAGGCAATTACGGATGTAATAATTAATATATATATTTGATAAAACTATGAATAATAATGACGTAGAATGCTATATCGCATTAAAATCATTTCTTAAGCAATACAAGCTAAAAATTAATGTAAACGATCCATTATTCGAGATAGGATATCGGATTAATAATAATAAAGAATTGATGAATGTGAATGAAAATTTTGCATCATGCATGAGGGATATTCTATGTGTAATGATGCCGTTTGATTACTGCTCTTCTGATAAAGATGAATTTCACCCTTTTTTTATTTCAAAACATCGTCGTTCATGGAGTACAGAGGATATGAATAGTGATTATAGCAAAATATTAGATGGTTTATTAGAAAATTTAATAGAAGACAATGAATCTTATCCTATAAAACCATATTTAAAAGCTAAAGTCGCACATATTCTTGCAGTATCTAAATACTCTAAAAGTGCCGATGTAATTAAATGCGCTAGAAACGCTTATGTAGAAATTTTAGATAATCGAATCACTAGTTATAAAGCTGATAATAATTTGCCAATTGACACAATAATGCCATATGCACACAATGCACTAGCTCTTTGTGGTAAGATGAAGGACTGGGATAATGAGAAGATTATAATTGAAAAATTAAACGCTCTAATTGAGGAAATGGAGAACAAGAATGATATCCTTTTAGATGATAAGATTTTTCAAATATTACGTGTAATGTATCAATCTTGTCAGAACAAATATCAGGATATTAAAGAAAAATGCAAAAAGATAGCAAAAAGAAATGAAGAAAAAAGATCTTCAGAGCGCATAGTACTAGAATCTCTGGTTTTGCCAGCATATAAAATTGCACTATCCAAAGAAGAGTACTATAAGAAAGAAGCTGAGATCTTGATGAAAATTTGTGACTTGAGTGATAATCCTATAGTAGCTTTTAATCGATTTGC
>NZ_JAJBJC010000032.1 GCF_021811825.1 Candidatus Anadelfobacter sociabilis
CTCAGTTTTATTGCTATCTTTGTTTGTACAATTTATCTAATCTCCGCTAATCACGTTTATTGTTTCTAGAAGAAATACTTATACTCCATTTTAAATATTGCTATTTTCCGATTCTCTTTTCTCCAAATGTTGGTAATTTTTAGATTATACCCTCTCAATAATGACTTAATGCGAATTTTGCTTGCATATCCATTAAGTTATAGTTTTTATTTTTATTTTATTTTATAATGCGTGTCTTTCTCAAATAAGACTTTGGAGAAAATTTTGAAACTTATTTCTATATTATCAGCTATGACAGAGATAAAAAGTATGCAGCATCAGAAAAAAAATATAATTTTTATTATATCAGCAATCATTATAATGATATTTTTAATCCTTGTGATTATATTTCTTGGAAATCATCAATATAAGACGCAACTCACAGTAGTAGAAAAAAATATTGATGTTAAATCGTTAATAAGTGAAAATAACTAATTGAACATCATAAATAGTTTTAGCATGATATATGACAAATTTTAAAGAAACAGTAATAAAAAAAGAAAAAGATCAGCAAAAAAAGCAAGAGCAACGCAATTCTCGGAAAGATATTACAATTGCTGATGATATGGATCAAAGCGCATTTGATGCAATTGATAGTGATTCTATTGATAGTGCTTTGTCTATTTTTCATGATACTGGAATAGAAGTAACAAAAGGTGGAGAATCAGAAGATGAAGAAGAAATAGGATTATTAGGCGATATTGATACTTTGGAAGATGATGGAGCAGGAGATGCTGTACTTGAAACAAGAGGTGATGATCCAGTTAGGATGTATCTGAGAGAAATGGGAGATAGAGTACTCTTAACACGCACTGGAGAGATTGAAGTAGCTAAAAAAATAGAGATAGAAAGGAAACAAAAGTTACAATTCTTGTTCCTTATGCCATTTGCGATGAGGCAAGTAATTAAATGGTATAATGAGCTTATAGAGCAAAATATACTATTACGTCAAATTATCGATTTAGATACCATGTATCACAGTGAAGGTATGAATGAGATAGATAGTATTTTTAAAGAAAATTTTGATGATTTTGATGAAGAATGCAGTGAAATAGATGAAAAAATAAAAAGCGAGTCTGAAGAGGAAGATGAAGCGACAGATGAGTATGATTCATCTGTAAACACTATAGAGAACGCTATAAGAGAAAAAGTAATGGAAACTTTTGAAGAAGCTAAAATTCTTGCAGAGAAGATATTGAATATTCAACAAGAAGAAAATGCTGGACTATTGCACAATAAAAGATATACATTGCCTCACTATAAGCTTGAGGAGAAAAAATCTCTACAAGATGCGTTTCTCAAAATTATAGAAACAGTTAAATTTAATGACTCTATCCTAGATAATCTCATAAAAACATTAGAAAATTATAATGAAAAGATTATTTCTTCAGAGACGAAATTTGTGGAGAATATAGTCACATCACTATCCGCAGATCGCAGTGCAATAATCAATATTTACAATAGCAAGATAAAAACACCATCTTGGAAAGATGATTTGAAAGAAAAATTACTTCAACATCTAAAATGCGATATCAATATAATTGATGATTTAATAGAAGCCTTTCAGGAAAAAATACATTTTTATAGTAGTGAGATTTGCGACGACCCTTTTAAGTTTAAGAGTAAAATACTCGGCATCCAGCGCTCTGTACGAAATGTAAATAAAGCCAAGAAAGAAATGATAGAAGCAAATCTACGCCTTGTTATATCAATTGCAAAAAAATATTCTAATCGTGGTTTAAATTTTTTAGATTTAATTCAAGAAGGTAATATTGGCTTAATGAAAGCTGTGGATAAGTTTGAATATAGTCGTGGATATAAATTCTCTACTTATGCCACATGGTGGATAAGACAAGCAATTACTAGAGCAATCGCCGATCAAGCTCGTACTATTCGCATTCCAGTTCATATGATTGAGACTATAAATAAAATAATTCGTACATCTAAGCAAATTTTAAATGAAAGTGGCTGCGAGCCTACTCCAGAAGAAATAGCTGAACGTTTAGGAATGCATGTTGATAAAATACGTAAAGTTCTAAAGATAGCAAAAGAGCCTATGAGTCTTGAGAATCCTGTGGGTGATGATGGTGAAGGTATATTGGCAGATTTTATTGAAGATAAAAATGCTATACAACCTGTAGATGCAGCGCTTTTGACAAATCTTAGAGAAGTAACAACACAAATTCTTTCAACACTTGTGCCACGAGAAGAATATGTGTTGCGTATGAGATTTGGCATAGGTATGAACAGAGATCATACACTAGAAGAAGTGGGACAAATGTTTGCTGTAACACGCGAACGAATACGCCAAATCGAAGCAAAAGCTTTACGCAAATTGCGTAGACCACATAGATCAAAAAAGTTGAAAAATTTTGCAGAAAATTAAAATAAAAAAAATATCTGATATATCTAGATAGATAAGTGCTGTTTTTTATAACGATTTCTTTGTATTTACAATTTGACATTTTTTTATCTATCAGTAATGTCAATGGGTTGATTAAATTTTGTTATGTTTGTATATTTGATATAATGTCTTACAAATTAGCATTTATCTTCCCAGGTCAGGGATCGCAATTTATAGGGATGGGTAAAGATCTGTATGATACATATCCACAAGCTAGAGAGGTTTTTCATGAAGTTGATGAAGTACTAAATGAAAAGTTTAGTGAAATGATTTTTAGTGGAGAGACAGATGAATTAACAAAAACTTCTAATGCTCAACCAGCTATTATGACAGTTTCTATAGCAGCTTTTAGAGTGATTTGTAGTCAAGTTGGAAAAGAGAACGTATCGTCTTGGTGCAATGTTGTTGCAGGGCATTCTTTAGGTGAGTATACTGCTTTATGTGTTGCTAATGCATTCAGTTTAATGGAGACTACTCTTTTATTACGTGCAAGAGGTAATGCAATGCAGAGGGCTATTGCAGATAATGTGCATGGTGGAATGCTTGCTTTAATTGGAACAACTTTTCAAGAAGCTTCAAAATTAGTGGATGCAGTACAAAAAAAACTGAGCACTGAAAAAATTTGTGATAGCGTATGTCAGATAGCAAATGATAACGGTGCTGGACAGTTTGTACTTAGTGGTGATATGGCTTCAATTGATTGTGCCGCTGGTATTGCTGGTGATTTTGCTGTATCTAGAGCCATAAAGCTTAAGGTAAATGGTCCATTTCATTCTGTTTTAATGCAAAAAGCAGCTGATGAAATGGGCGAAGTTTTATCTAATATTAAAATTAATATTCCTACCATTCCAGTAGTACAAAACTATACAGCAAAAATTACAAGCAATCCTGAAGAAATTAGGCAGTCACTGCTAAAACAAATTACTGGAAGAGTGCGCTGGAGTGAAATAATTGAGACTATATCAAAAGATACAGATTTAATTATTGAATTGGGACCTGCTCAAGTACTATCGAAGCTTGCAAAAAGATCTTTGGAAAATCATCATGTGGTTATTTCTAATTTTGGAATGGTATCTGAATTAGATGAGTGTGTTAAGTTGATTCTAAGAGATTAATTCTTGAATAGCTGAAAGTTAGACATATACTAAGTTTTAGTGATTTTAATGACGTAAAGCTATATAGGAAATATAGAAAATTTTTTATTGTATAATGTGGTATAAAAAATGTTTAATTTAGAAGGAAAGAATGCTTTGTTAACAGGAGCAACTGGGGGCATTGGTCTATCAATCGCTGAGTTGCTTGTAGCATCTGGTGCTAAAGTTGTTCTCTCAAGTCCTGATTTTGAAAAATTGGAACAGATATGTGATCAATTTGGTAATGCTGCTGTACCTTTATATGCTGATTTATCCAATAGAGAGGAAATCGAAGGCTTATATGCAAAAGCAGAGAAGCTAATTGGAATGCCAATTGGTGTTCTGATATGCAATGCTGGGATAGTAAAAGATAGTCTTGCTGTAAGAATGAAGCAATATCAATGGGATGAAGTTATAGAGATCAATTTAACCTCTATATTTCGACTTAATCAGGATGCGGTGAAATGTATGATGAGTCAGAAATGGGGGCGTATAATAAATATTTCATCTATTATAGGTTATACTGGTAATGCTGGGCAATCTAATTATGCAGCGGCTAAAGCAGGTCTTATCGG
This sequence comes from Candidatus Anadelfobacter sociabilis, assembly GCF_021811825.1. Lineage (GTDB taxonomy): Bacteria > Pseudomonadota > Alphaproteobacteria > Rickettsiales > Midichloriaceae > Anadelfobacter > Anadelfobacter sociabilis. The sequence goes on from NZ_JAJBJC010000032.1 coordinate 4,152, forward strand.
AATGTCAAAAAGCTTTGCACGAGAATATGCTACATATGGTATAACAGTGAATTGTGTAGCTCCTGGCTTTATCGATACTCCTATGACAAGTGGATTGAGTAAAGAGGTAAAAGATAATATATTAGGAAATATACCAATGAAAAGAATGGGATCAGCAAAAGAAGTTGCTAATGCAGTGCTCTTCTTAGCATCGGATGAGAGTGCATATATTACAGGAAGCACAATTCATGTAAATGGTGGAATGCTTATGGTATAGCGCAAATATTTCTATGCATCACAGATTAATACTTTAGTTTACTGTAAATGTAATGATTATCACTAAGGAATTATCTGCTCATGGTAAGATTAATCTCTTTCTTAAGGTTTATGGGTGTGAGATTTCCTCTGGTTTACATTTGATAAATAGCCTATTTCTTAAAATACCTTTAAATGATTACATAAAAATTGAATGTGAAGTTGATATAGTCCAAATTACCAACATCGAGAATACAGATCTTGATTCTTATAAGGGTTTTTTTAATAGTAAGCTAACATGTAGTGTTGAATATTGTCAAAGCATTATGCATCTTCCTTCATCAAATATCATAGGGGAGAACATAATCTTTACAGCTATAAAAAAGTTTGCAGAATATCTTTGCAAGATTTATTACAATAATAAAACTGAGAATATAAAAATAATAAAAAAATTTAACATTTATGTAAATAAGAGGATACCAATATCATCAGGTATGGGTGGTGGTTCTTCTAATGCTGCAATTATTTTAAATGTCTTATATGAAATTTTTAAAGATTTTGTGAAAATAGAAGAAGTTTGTGATATAGCAAAGTCTATAGGGTCTGATATATTATTTTTTCTCTTGAATAAAAACTCTGCAGTTGTTAGTAGTACAGGAGGTCTAGTCAATGAAGTTGAGATTCATTATAACATATGTAGCAGATTATTACTTGTTAATGCTGGATTTCCAGTAAGTACGAAGAACGTATATAGTGAGTTTGACAAAGTATCTAATTACACTAGTCACTTAAATGATATAGATGATAGTAGTAACAGCAGTGCTGATTGCGATTCATCAAATCAGTTCAAATTATCGGATATTATGAATGCACCAAATAACCTCACTGAAGCATCCTGCACATTATATCCTCAATTAAAAATTGTATTATCTACAATAAAAAAACAAAATGGTTGTCTTTTGGCAAGAATGTCTGGCAGTGGAGGAACATGTTTTGGCATATTCGATAGTAGCAAGAGTGTATTAAATGCAGCATATGAAATAAAAAATTGCTATCCTAAATGGTGGGTAGATCTATGCTAGAGGCAAGTATAAAAAGATGTAATAAAAGAGATGCTTATATCAGCTAATATCAAAATTTATTTAGAGTTGCAAGTAAAATACTTACTTTCATAAATTATAAAGATAAATTATCCCAGATATGATTTTATCCTTCGAGCTATAGATACAGTGGTATTGATAAAATAATTTAAAAAATTAGAGATGATAAATTGAAGAGACTAGTAATCTGTGTATGTTTACCAAACCTCACAGTAATCTTTTTATTCTTTTTTAATTTACCAAAAATGTACTCTATGATATCACGTTTAGGTGATTTGGTGATAAAGAATGTTAGAAAAATAGGAATTTATTTGATGAATAAACTACTTAAGTAGATCAAATAAGATTAAAGAGTGTGATGTTTATAATCATGTGAGGTGGTTTATTTTGCAGATGGTATTTTGAAGGTAGATAGAAGGTTTTATTAGAGTTATGATGGTCGATTTGTTGGTATGAAAGGAGCAAGGTTCTGATGGTGATTTTGCCGTAACAATACTTGTATGGGTGAGGTTTTTGCTAATGTTTTGCTCATTATAATGTGCTATCAAATACCTAGATTGAGCTTACGGATCATCGAGAGAGTATATATTCTTAGAGGTTGGGTGTATCTTGTAATTTCAAAAGATTTTTTTCATATATGTTCTGGCCTAAAACTTTCGCATATTCCTGTCCTGCTATATGCGATATACATACCTTAGCATACACCTTAGCATATACATTTCCTATACCTTTGAAATTCCCATAATTGTATTCAGCTCCTCAAAATATCCGCAATGCCTCACACTATCCGTATGCAAAATATTCCGCCATATAAAATACCTTCTTCTACACCAAAACTACTATATCCCACATTATTAGCTTTTTCCTACTCATGTCCTCCCCAGCTCTCCATACATCCTCCTACAATTCTTGAAAGCTAACAACTACCTCTCCGTTATAGTACTTAGCTTTAACATGCCACAGAAACATTACTAACTCCCTTTACAAACTCCACTTCTATTGTATTTTGATAATGTAGTATTTGCATATATGCTGAATATTTTTATTAAAAATACTTTTATTTCCAATTCTATTTCTATAATTTTTTTTATTTAATTCTGTTATATTTTTCGTCATCTATTGGTGATAGTCCAACTGCGATTCTTTTTTCATTAATTGTCATAAAATTACTATTTCTTACTCTATCCCAAGTTGTATTTATTTTGTCTGTAAGTGGACTTGTATCATTTAAATCGTAAGTTAGTAGTAAATTTTCTCCAAAATATTGTGAAAATAATTTATTAAAACCACTCATAGTACTATTTAGTAGAGGTATTACTGTATGTTCCCAAAACAAAGCTTTATTTCCAGTGTCACTGTGATATCTGTAATCACCTGGAATGCCTAACATTTGTGGTGGCACTCCTAATCCCAAAGCAATTTCTCTTGCCGCATTATTTTTTGATTCTATATAATCCATGTCTTTAGGAGATAAACTCATTTCACGCCATTCTAATCCACCTTCTAGTAGTATAGGTCTTCCAGAATTATGTGGTCCAGAAAAACACTCATCTATTGATGATCTTAAACTATTTTTTTCTGATTCACTTAGCATAGAGGGTTTTCCATCAGCATTTTTTACAATAATTGCACCACTTGGTCTTGCCCCATTTTGTAAAAGGGCTTGATTCCAAGCACTTGCTTGGTTATGTTGGTCAATGCTGTATGCAGCAGCTTCTATAGATGATAAACCATACCAATCAGATGATGGGTTAAAGTTTTTTATATGTAGAATTTGTGATCTTCCATTAAATTGATCTATAGGATAGTCTACATAGTGATCATCTACTGTATACCTATAGCCTAATGGCATAAATCCTTCACCAGAGATAATTTGTACTCTATCAGGACGCAATACATAAAGTTTAAGATCTTCATAGTCATAGTTTTGTTCTATATCTTTATTTTCATTTCGATTATGATAAGATTGTGCTTGCGATGTATTTTTACCATGGTTGCAATTATAGTGAGCTTTAGTAGATAGAATATATACATTACCACTAAGTAAGCGATAAATATATACACTTTCAAAAAATTCCTTTCCACTTAATACTGAGTTGGGATTACGTAAAATCTTTAAAATTGGGTGATTATTAACAATATGCTTATCACCATCAATAATATTGTATAATTTGAGTGATACACTTGCAGCGCACTGTGCAATCATCTGAATTGCTCTGTGTGCTATAACATTTTTGATGTAAGCTTCTTCTGCAAATTCTTGGTAATTCCTCATACTCCATACTGGGTTCCCTATGCCATAGAAATATGATTTGCTTTTATTATGCATTTCTTCTTTCTCTTTGAGAAAGTGATTATAAGAATTTTTTTTATTGCTCAATTGATTATTCTTTTTTCCAAAAATACTAGATACTTTAAACATATATCTGCCATATATTTTTTGTTATAGTGCTGCTATAAAGTCTTATTATAATTATATGAGCTTTATGTTATTGGAAGTATATAAATACAAAATTGATGATAATTAATAAATAATGTTAATCACAATTTTTCATCATCGTATATACCCCATAAATTTCTTCGTTCTATCCATCCTTTATAACCTTCATTTGTTGCAATTTTACAAAAATCCTCTTTGCGGCATTTGAGTAAACGCACTATAGTACCTGTTTCAATTTTTGCGATACCTGTAGAATTTTTGTTTGGTAAACGCAATAAGAGTACTTCTTTTACATATTTTGTATTACTCTGTGCAATTGAAGTTTCATTATTTGTCCTATCTTTTATTCTTTTTTTTTCAATATTGTTTTGATTCTCATAATCATTATATGTGAAGTTTTTAGTGTTAGGTAATATTACTATTGCACTTCTGTGTAATTGTGTGATCATTGCTGCTTTGATCCACGCTTTATTGTTGTACACATCTCTTACTAAGCGCCAATTTTCAAATTCTGCTATAATCTCTAAAGGATATAGTTTGCAATTGAGATGAAATTTTATTGGATAATCGCTGCTTGGACCAGCTCTTAAATTTGCATCGCTGAATTTTAGTGCTACAAATCTTGGTATACGAGTTTGCGGTACATTAAGTAGTTGAATGATATTATTTCTTTTTTTCTCAATGCGATTATTGAGTACATTATTATTATTACTATAGTTTTTGGTATTATCAATTGTAGTATCTTTATTATTTTTGGCTTTAGCAGAGGATTTGACATAATTCTTATGATACTGAGTCTTATTTCGTAGCTTCATTTCACTTTCTTTAGCATATATCAGCATACTAAGAATTGTATAAAGCAAAAATAAATAAGAAAGCTGTAGTACCGCTTTTTTCATATCACAATGCTAGATTAAATACTGTTATTAAATAATGATTTTACACTAAAGTCAGGGTGAAGTGAGGATTTTACTTATATTTCATTTATTTCTTTATCTAATTGGTGCATTTGGTCATTTAAAATATTTGATAATACTTCGTTAATATTATAGTATTTTTGCTCTATTAGTCTGGATACATATATAGGTGAAGAAACTTCTATTATAATGCGCTGGTTCCATATATATGGAAGCATAAATCTATCCCAAGTATTAAATATTTTTACATACTTTGCAGAGTAACATGCGCATAGTATGGGAATATTATATGTTTTTGCAATATTTGTAATATTGCTATTAATTTTATATCTTGGTCCAGTTGGTCCATCTGGAGTAATTGCTAGAAGATTATTATTTTTTAAAGCATAAATTGCATCTTTTAATGCGGTAAAACCTCTGTTATTAGATGAGCCTCTTATAGAAGAATGTCCATAAGTACCTAAAAATCTAGCAATATATTCACCATCTCGGTGCGATGATACTATTGCTATTCCATTTATTTTAAAACATTCTTTTACAAAATACGGCATCAACAACAATCTTCCATGCCAGAATAAGAGTATTATTGGGGTTTTAATCCTTAAAAGATTATAAATTTCTTTAGAAATCCGAAATTCAACATTAGCAAATATAAAAATAAATTTTACATACATATTGATAAATTGAGGGATAATTTTTAGCATCATAAGATGTAAATATTTCACTAATATATCTTTTATTTTTGCAATCACATTAAAATTTTTATTCTTTGTTGTTGATTTTCTAAACATTAGAGAAAGGAAAATCTATAATAGACAAAAAACTATAATATAAAACATCAAGAGTGATATCATTAGCAAGCATGGTGCCAGATATCTGATTTGAACAGATGACCTACTGCTTACAAGGCAGTTGCTCTTCCACTGAGCTAATCCGGCTAGACTATAATTAAAGATTATAAGTTAAATTTGCTATCATCAGCGAGATCTTTAATTACCACTTTTTGTGATAAATTACAATATAAAATAACTAAATAGCAAAAAATTAACAATATTGTACAATATTGTACAATAATTCATCTAATACTAAATTAGATATTAAGAATAATATAAAATTTGTAGTAAATTTTGTTTTATCTGAATTAAGTAAAGAAATTCAAATGAAAAAGTTTTGTGCAACAATAAATATTTCTGTAGAATTAGAGTAGCTGGCCTTTGGTTTAAATAATTTTGTCTTTTTAAAACAGCTATTCATCTCGTTTACTAGATCTTGTTGTTGATTACATGTAAAGATTTTTGTAATAAAATTGCCTCCTATTTTCAAATTTTGTTTTGCAAAATACAATGCATTTTTAGCTAAATCTATCATACGTATCTGATCATTATCTTTAAATCCAGATGTAAATGGTGCTAAATCACTTAATACCAAATCAACGTGAGTGGTGGATAGGGGCTTGCTGTTTTCTATTTTGCGATTTGTATGTAAATTAGCAGTACATAAATTGATGATTATGTGTTGTAATTCTTGTGCAACATCTGTATTCATAAAATCTCTACAAAAAAATTTTATTCCTTCTATTGTTTTTATCTGAGTTAAATCGATACCTATAAGGTGTGTTTTATATTGTTTACGCTCTAATATGACTTGTAACCAACTACCAGGACTAGATCCAAGATCGACAATACAACTGCTAGCTTTAGAAATAAAATTGAAACAATCATCTATTTCTATAAGTTTAAAGGCAGCGCGAGAACGGTAACCACGCTGTTTAGCTAGAGCCACATATGGATCATTTATATGTCTGTTGAGCCACTTTGTTGATGAAAGTTTACGCCCTTTTGCTGTACGTAACTTACTTTTTTTATTAACTGTTGTGGTTATCAAGTTTGATTTGTGTTTTTTTAACATTTAATTAATTTGGCAAACCCATATCTCTAAAAAGGTCTAAAAATATATCTATTTAGTTTTACCTTTATTGACATAAAATTAGATTAGAATCGGTATCATTAAAATTTGGAATTTTTTATTATTTATATTTTATCATCTAGATCATTAGAATTGAAAATCTTTGTATCAATTTTCCATTAGGATTTTTTCATTCTTTTATTATTTTTTTGGTTTAGTATAGAGCATTGAATTGCTCGGTGATGGTACGGAATCATATTTATCTGGCATTTTTAATTCTGGATAAGTAAAAATTAAAAATTCATCAGGAGGAGTGTTATTAGCTCCTAAAATTTGCTTAAATTTCTGTTCTGTACAACCGCAAAGCAAAAGTACGATAACAGACAAAGTAAACATCTTATATATAAAGAAAAAATTAGAAATAGAAAGCATAGAAAAAATATCAATTACATTTGTATAATAGAATAAAATGAATTATAAGGCATTTTCTACTAATTCACACCTATCATTTGTTAAAATCTCTTTCATTTGAGCTTTTATTAGATTTATTGCAACTTTATTCTTACCACCTATTGGAATAATAATATCAGCATATTTCTTTGATGGCTCAACAAATTGCAAAAACATAGGGCGTACAGTTTGTTGATATTGATTTATCACAGATTCAAGAGATCTACTGCGCTCAACTACATCGCGTGTAATACGTCTTAGTAAGCATAGATCTAATTGTGTATCCATATAAATTTTTATATCCATCATATCACGCAGCTTTTTTTCAGCAAAAATTAATATCCCTTCAAGCACTATTATATGACTATGCATAACACATCTTGTAACATTTGAGCGTGTATGCTCAGCATGATCATATACCGGTATTTCTACTTCTCCTCCGAAACGGAGTATATCTAGTTGTTCGAGCAGCAACTCATGATCAAAAGCATCTGGGTGATCATAATTTGTTTTCTCGCGTTGAATTTTTGGTAGATGATCTTGCGTTTTATAATAGCTATCTTCAGATATCACAACCACCTCTTCTGGTTTAAATTCGTTTACAATAGTATTAGATAACAAACTTTTACCAGAAGCAGAAGGACCAGCTATGCCTATAACTATTGCCTTTCTTCCCAAACCTAGATGTGACATTAGAATAAATAAAAATGACGATTAAAATTGATAATTAAAAAAGTCAACACTGCATTTGCAGAATAACTGAATAAAACATAAAGTGCAACATGAATTGAACTATCTGTTTATAAATTATTATTTATATTTTTTATATTTCGCCTGACAGTATCGTAGGTACAATTTTTTATTGTATACTAAAGCTAATGTGTGATAGATTTATTTATGGACAAATAAAATAGATCTAAGACAATCTTTAAGTAAAATATTAAAGTTTTACGTATACATGTTAAAAACAAAAAGAGCAGAAATAAAAATATTTGTAAATCCATCATACATTGAGGCGTATGTATTATTTGTTTCACCTATTATATGGACAATCTTATTGCTCAGAGCAACTTTACTACAAAGTATCATTCAAATATCATTAGTTCTTTTAGGATCAATTCTGCTTTTTTTAAGCTATATAACTATAGATTCAATTATAAAATATATTATAAAAGCTAAAAAAGAAATTAATGTTGAAAAACATATAATACCTCAATTAATGCAACAAGAATCAAGTTTGATAAAATTGTCAATTATCATTACGCTATTAGCTATTTCAGATGCAATTTTTATTGTTTTGTTGCCATATAAAGCGAAAATAGCTTTATTAATCGCTTTATGCATGTTATTTGTGGTGCATATTATATATTACGTCTCATACTTTAAATGGATATTGACAGCATTAACTTTTAATGCTGCAATATGGGTTGCGTGGTATAGTATATCAGAAGTTTTGAGGATGACGCCTGTAATTGTATATTCTGCTTCTTCATTATGGACGATAGGGTATATGCTAGTGCTGGGGCATTCTATAGGAGATAACGAACAAAACAATAAAATTCTAAAGAATTTAGTACTCATTTCTAATGCAATTGGTCAAAATACAGAAACTTTAGTTTGGAGTAGTTATAAACTAACGTTGATGTTACTGTATATTGCAGGATTTAATTCTCATTTAAATATAATGTTTACATTAATATATACTTCAGCCATTTACATATTATGCAATCAAATAAGTGGTATTGATATATACGATAAAGAGTATTGCGCAAAATCTTTTAAGAGTAATATATCTTTTGCTAGTGTGATTTTAGTGGCAATATTGATAGGTTTGCATTAGTGTCAGTGTGTATTGTGATAGGTGCTGTTTTATGTAATGACTTAATAACTTAGTGTGCGCTGTGTCGATTATCACTCTGAGTTTTAGAATAAGTCAAATTATGTATGTTATAAAAATATTTTGATAAATTTTTAAAGGTGGAAAAATTCACAAAAGTAGCGCTAGTAGGCTCTCCTAATGTAGGAAAATCTACGTTAATAAATAAGATAATTGGTTATGATTTGTCTATTATTACTCCAAAAGTTCAAACAACAAGAAATAATATATATGGAATATCCAATATCATTGATAATGTTAAGCAAATTAGAACGCAAATTGTTTTTATTGATACTCCAGGTCTTTTTGATACTAAAGGTCATAATAATCTTGAGAAATATATAGTTAACAACGCTTGGTTAGGAATAAAAAATGCAGAGTTTATATTATTTATTTTTAGTATTACACAAAAATTATATCAAGAACAAATAGATATATTGGAAAAAATAAAAAATAAATATGGCGCTAATAATGATACTGTAAACAAGAAATCTGGTAAATTGACGAAAAAGCTAATTGCATTAATAAATAAAATCGATATTTACGAACAAAACAAAACAGAGAAAATATCTCAAATTCAAGCTCTGTCTGATAGAATAAGCTCATTCAAGATGTTTGAGAAGATATTTCCTATATCTGCAATAAGTGGTGAAGGTATAGAAGAGATATTGGATTACATTTCTTATCATTCTCAACAAATGAATTGGGAATATGATGAGGCACTCTATACAAATGAAAGTGAAAGAAGTATTGCTGAAGAGATTACAAGAGAGCAATTATATTTAAATTTACATAATGAATTACCGTATTCTGTAAAAGTTGAGACAGATTTGTGGTTAGATAATCACAATTCTAATACTAAGATACATCAATCTATCTTTACGCTAAAAAATTCACAAAAATCAATAATAATAGGAGAAAGAGGTGAAATGATAAAAAAAATTGGTCAATCTTCAAGAGAAAAAATCTCAAGAGTTTTAGGACGCACTGTACATTTATTCTTATTTGTAAAAACAAGAGAAGATTGGATAAAAAATTTAAAACTAAATCAGAAAATCAAATAAAATAATTAAATTGATTTGATTATAGTTTAAATTAGTGACATGTGAATTATCACTATCTAATTGAATAATAAACAATTTTAATTTTTTTTCTTAAGGAATACCTACTATTTATCAAAATAATAACATTTTGATACTACTGTATATGGATTCGCTGGTATTTTTACAATACTGATTTCACGTAAATCAATCGATGTCAAATATCTAGCTAATGAGTATTTGTTATAAAAAGATGATAGAGTTTTGTATCCTATACTTAGTCCATTAATAAATCCAGAAATTATCATTTCTGCTAGGTTTTGTGCAAAATCATCACTATCATTAAGATCTATTATACCATTGATATAAAGCCCTTTTGAATTTTGAATAGCACTTGTGATAAAGCCTATTTTGCTATTACGATAGTGCTCATATAATATATGTATTATTTTGCCACTATTTAAAGTTGTATCAAAGGCATTGGGAAAAATTATATCGCCTTGTGAATCTTGTATACCAAAAATAGCAGCGTATCCTGATATCTTTAATTTTTTTTTGCATTATTTAATTTCTAAGTAACATGTTTATGCTAATTTTAGCATAGGAGATGGTATATGGGGAGTGTAGAAGTGATATTTTTGTTTTCTGATTATTTAAAGATTTATAATAATTCAGATTTATAATAATTCATTTAATATAATAGTAGATTATATG
>NZ_JAJBJC010000236.1 GCF_021811825.1 Candidatus Anadelfobacter sociabilis
TGATTTAATATTAGATGCTTTTTCAGAATTAGGTTTAGGAAAATATGGTAAGTTTTCTTGTTGTTTTTGAGGAAGATTTTGGTAGAAGGGATGATTCAAAATTGCTTTATTTTCTTTAGTAAGCCTACTTGATGGTGATCATACATTCGGTGATAATTGATTTTCTATGGCAATTTGCTGTAATACCTCAATGCTATTCTTATCATTTGCCATTGCATTTACATCTTTTGGAGATAACATTGCTATTTTCTTAATTCTTCTTAACTCTTCATCTTTTTCAGATAAAATTTGCTTACTTCTTTCTAGTTCTTTATCTTTAGCTTGCAAGTCTTTTCTCATCTTTTCAATTTCAGCATGAAGTTGTTTCAGTTTATTTTTCTTTTGATTCATTTTGACGTTTTGATACCATTACTTCCTTATTTAATCTGAAGATTTTGTAAATGAAGATCAGTTTTTTCAAGCTTAAGCTTTCTCATAGCAATTTGTAACTCAATTATATCCTTTTTCTTACTGCTTTGAATGTTAGTAAACATAGATTGGATACGATTCCTATTTTCTTCATTAATTTTTTTAGCATTAATCCATTCTTTTAATACATTTGCATTATCCTCCATTGCTTTCTCTAAATTCTCGATCTCATTGAGCTTGCTATTGAGTTCTTCACCAATTTGAATTTTCTCATCTTCATCTTTAGCTTGCTCTTTCTTTTCTATAAGTTCCTCCATATCGTTAGCGAGATTTAGTATTCTTTCATTATTCTCTTTTTGAAGCTCATTTATTTCAGCAATTGAATGATTAATATCCCATTCTTCTTCAAAATTTGCGTATAATTGATTTCTTATTTTCTCAAAATACGTAGATTCTGCATAGCAAATAGAAATATCATTGCTATTGAGTTTATTTTCTAGCTCTTCTCTTTCTCGTTTAACAGCTTCAAGATCTGTACTTATCTCTTCTTTATTATCATCAGCTTCTTGGATTTCAATATTGAGGCAAGACAAATCAGACATTCAATTATCTTGATCTATAATTTGGCTTTTAAAATCGTTGAAGTTTAATTTTTCTTCCGAAGAGTCAGTAGCATCAAAAATGTTCGGTTTTGCAGTTTTTACATTTAAAATTTGATTATTATAGATCTGCTTATTTCTTACTTTATCATTTGCATTTTTCTTCTCTTGTTCAACTCTGAGCTGATCTCTTAGAATATCAATTTCTCCTTTTAGTCCATCAATTATTTCTTTATATTTACTCATATGGACCTCAACTTCTGTAATATTTTTATTTTGTCTTATTCTTAATATGTTTTGCTCTCTCTGCATATTTTAGTGTATTTATTGTCTCTTCGTATCAGTAGTAAGAAGGAGATACTCATGCGACCATACATGTCTTTGTGTTTCCTCCCAATGAATCTTTTAATA
>NZ_JAJBJC010000033.1 GCF_021811825.1 Candidatus Anadelfobacter sociabilis
TGCATGCTGTATGTATTACAGCTCACAACCTTCCTCTCTATCTTGTACTCAGTATTTTTGACTCATTGCAAAACTCCTTTCTATTTTTTCCTTATACGCTATTTCATTTTATGTAACAAAGTTATTGGATTTAATATATTTATCGCCCAATACTATTTATGTAATTGTTACTATTTCTAGCAAAAAATATGTTATTTTCATTTATACGAACACGTCCAATCATTTTATCCATATTAATAATTTGTCTTCTAAGATCTTGAACTTTTTTAGCTATTATCATGCCAGATGGTATTTTTGGAAAATTTTTTGTTGGATTGATTTGAATCCCATTTTTAATTAGTTCATAATGTACATGATTACCATTAGCCAATCCTGTAGATCCTACAAATCCTATTATTTGTCCTTTTTTAATAAAATTACCTTCTTTTGCACATTTAGCAAATCTACTCATATGAGCGTATAGAGTGCTATACTGACTACAGTGCTTGATTTTGAGATATCTACCATAATGCTGATTGATTGAAGCTTTTTCTATAATTCCACTACCAGTAGCAACTATTGGGGTACCGTGAGGTGCTCTATAATCAATCCCTTTATGCATACGTACATATCTTAATATAGGATGGACCCTAGACCCAAAATTGGAGCTGATCTTTGCACTATGTACTGGTGAAGTGAGTAACTCTTGCTTTAGAGATTCTCCGTTCTTATGATAAAACTTAACTGAGCCGTTTGATTCAATTCTATAAAGTTCTAACGGTTTTGACTTTTTATTTGTTTCAACTGATATATATAATAATTTCTTTGAGTATCTATCATATACAATATAGAATGTGCTATCTTTTTTCAGATCATTTTTTATATCTAATTCTTTGCTAAGTAAGGCAGAGGCTTTTGCTATAAGTGTGCGATTTACATTCGCTTTATTTAATGCTGTTACAAGATTGTGAGAAGATAATTTGCCATAAATCAACTGATTATTACTATGTGTAGTGTGATTAGCAATAATATTTTGTAATTTCACTCTACTTAAGCTTAATTCTTCTGTTCTTTTTTTGCCATATGTATCAATTCCTTCTTTTGCTAAAGTAGTATCAATAACAGAACTAGATCTATTGTTGATATGATGGTTTGAATTATCGAAATCGTATATTTGTTCTATAGATCCGATAGTAGAGACTATATTATAAGACTTTTTTACCGGATTCCACCTTAACTTAAACAATATTTTTTCATTAAGAAGTATATTCATACTATGAATCCTTGTGTTGGACAGCGCATTTCTACCATCAACATCTTTAGCAGATTTATCCTCAATCAGTGCTATATATACCTTATCTGAAGCTTTTAATTTGGATAGATTGTAAAGTTTGTTTATTATCTTTGTTATATTAAAAGATGTAACATCTTGTACGTTAGCACGCAGCAATATATTGTATAAAGTATCACCTTTAGACATAACGGTATGAAAAGCATGGACTTTACCGCGCTCAACACCAGTACTTATGTTACTACTCGGTCTTAAAATTTTATCTGTAATACTAACATTATCACTCTTTTGTGAAAATTTGCTATCAGAAGATGAGTGAAGAGTCGATTTATCCACAGCTGTATGGTGAAATATATCTAATCTTAATTTAGATGAAATGCTAAGAAAGTCCTTTTTTATAGAGTGAAATTTTTCAACATCTATTCCATTTCCGTATGTAAACAAATGAAAAGCCAGTAGGACAATTGATACTGCAAGTAGTGCCGTATAAACGATGTTTTTACAAGATTTATTTCCCATAAACTGAATACTATTCACTTTAATACGGTATCAAGAATTGATGACAGAACACAAAAAGACAGTCACAATTATACAATTACATATGACGAATAGTCAATGATAAATGTTTTTATACTAAAATTTTATATAAAAGATCTTCTTATAATTAGATGGTTTAAATGAGATGATTCAAAAAATATAAACCTTTATGAAATTTTAGGATAACATATCAATGTTTTAATGTATTGGTATCTTTAGCAAGAGTAAACAAAGCAAAGCCTATTCTTAATCTTGTTATATTTTCAGCTCATTATCTTTATTTATATAAATAATTGTATTAAATGCGATCTACGCATGATACCAATATAGTTATTCAAATATAACTTAAACTTACTACTTATTAATATATTTTCCAAATTTGTATTGTTATTATTTAGATTAGCACTATTTCTAGATTCTAATACGGCAAGAAGTTTTTTTGCTTTTTTCAAATCATCTCCTTCAATATCAGTGTTGAGCTTGCTATCTAGTAATAGCAAAAAGACCACATTATTATTTGTTATAATAGGTTTGCTAAATTGACCATTTTTTAATCCTTTCAAAGCAGATATATATTCTTTAGACAGATCTGATAGTTTAAACCATCCTAAATATGGAGTGCTGCTAGAATCTTTATTGTTGCTGTGATCTGCGTATTTCTTTAACAGAGTATTAAAATCCATATTTGATCTTATATCATTTTCTACATCTTCTATAATTTTGTTGATTTGAATTTTTTTTGTGTTATCGGTATCACCAGTAATAGTGATAGTAAGCTGAGCGATATTAACGTTTTTTAAATTATCGCTATCACTTTGATTAGATTTGGTAGCTATTAATTTTTTTAATTCAGAGATTTGTTTTTTGACTACCAACTCATAAGTATTCTGATTTTCTTTTATTTCTAAATCACTAATATAGATCTTACTTTTAGCCATTGCTTTTAACTGTTCAAAAAAAAGCTTTGATATAATAAAATTTCTATACTCAGATTCCATTCCATAAGATTTAAAATATTCTCTAATTTTTGATACATTAGCGTGTTCAGATGATGCTAAAAATTCTGTCATTTTATCAATATCTTTTTGAGAAAAAGATATTTTCATCCGCTGTAACTCTAATCCAATAATTCGATCGTTGATTAATTCACTAAGTGCTTCGCCTCTTATTATAGCTAAATCACTTTGTGAGATATCATCAAGAGTAATACCATGATATAACATCATAAATGCTACTTTTCTGTCTAAATCATAATTAGTAGCTATTTGATTATCAACTTTGACTATGACTCGAGTAGAATCTGTATTCGCATCTTCAATTGCAACTGCATCTAATGCTATCAATTGTGATAGATGAAATAAAAGTGAGACTACTAAAAAAAACAATAACTTAGATATTTCGTTCATATCAATGTAATATTACAAAAATTTACTAATTTCTTAAGAAGCGAAGTATATAATAAATATACAATACGTATACTAGTACAATAAAGCAAGATGTAAGCTTAGTTTATACCGTATTTTGTGCAATATGCAAGATATAAGCGGATTTTTTTACAAGATGCATAATGTCATTTTTTGAAATGTGATGTCAGAAATATAACGTCATCTTAATCCCAAAGCTTGTATCTTTTTTGTAATATCAAGCATACGATGTGCAAATGCCCACTCATTATCATACCAAGACGCTACCCTGCAAAATCTTGCATTTGAAACTGTAGTTTGTGTTATATCAAAAATTGTACTATGCGTAGTGTGATTAAAATCTATTGAAACAAGTTTCTTTTTATTGATGGCTACTATATCTGGTACTTTTTGTGAGAAATTAATCATAATTTCTGAAATCTTATCTTCTTTTATTGGTTGCTTTGTGACGAATGTAAAATCTATAAGTGAAACATTTGGTATTGGAACGCGAATAGCTGAAGCCCCTATTTTCCCTTCTAGATCAGGTATAAGTTTTGGTATCAAATTACTTACTCCAGTTGATGTTGGTATCATAGAACATGCTGCAGATCTAGCTCGTCTGAGGTCTTTATGTGTATTATCTAATAAATTTTGATCATTCGTATAAGCATGTATAGTATTTACAAATCCCATCTCAATTCCAATTTCATGATGTAATGGATATAAGATTGGCATAAATGCATTAGTAGTGCAAGATCCCGCAGAGAGTACGCGATTTTGCTTATCTGATTTAGGTTTTAATAGCATGTCTTGTAATATAAAATCATTTATGCTACAAATCATCGTATTGTGACAACCTTGACAAGGTGCTGATATAACTACAAATTTAGCCCCAGCATCTAGATGCTGAGAGGCTTTGTCAAATGTGTTGAAAATACCACTGCACTCAAGAACGAGATCAACTTCCATATTACTCCACGGAATGTCCTCTGGTTTATCATAATTTAAAACTTTTATAATGCCATCACCATAATCTAATGTATTTCCGTCAACTTTTATTTCTTCTTTGAAACATCCATGATTTGAGTCATACTCAAACAAATGCGCCAAACCATTAACATCGCAGCATGTAGTATTGATTGCTACTATTGGCATTTTTTTCTTCTCTTGTGTCGATAATGCATTATGCGCGCGCGCTATACACCTTCCTATACGCCCAAATCCATTGATCGCTATACGAATACCCATATTACTTTGTTAGAAATTCATAATATCATAAATTAACATATCATATTGTTAGATCTTCAACTAAATTGTCATCTTTGCTAATTCTGGAGGGATATTTAATTTTCGCATCTCATCTTCTAATTTATTTGATGCATTATGATGAGCATTGTTTACTGCCGCTACAACTAAATCCTCTAACATTTCTATTTCTTCTTTATTGACTAGAGTTTTATCTATTTTTATACTCTTTATTTCGTGCTTACCTGTGACTACTGCCTTTACTAATCCACCGCCTGCACTTCCTTCAATCTCTAATAATGCTAACTCACTCTGAGCTTGCGTCATTTTTTTTTGCAGTACTTCTGCTTGTTTCATCAATTGTTGTATGTTATGCATATTTTGCCTTAAAAGTGTTTTATATAAAAACAGTCGATATACTAATCTAAATCTTTGAGATATACAAATGTAAAATCAAGAATTGTGCACAAGTCATTTATGCAGCTCGATTTTATCTATCTCCAAAACCTCCATAGCAGATATTGCTTCTTTTATAAAATCATCATTCATAATAGATAGTTTTTTATTTTTCTTATCTTCTTCTTGAAGTGCACTAATTGTGAAATCATCAGAATTGATCTGGTCGCGTGAAATGTCGATATTCCATTGTATATTGGTTATACGCTCTAAACTGCCTTTAAATTGTGCAAATTGTTGTTTATTATTTAATAGAGTGTCTTTTTTTAATTTTATTTTTATGTAGCCTAATTTTAGTGAAAGGATATATATATCATTAAGAAGCCAATGATAAAGCATTAGCTCTTCATTATCTAAAGATATTTTTAATAAATAACCAGCAGCTTGTAATATATCACTTTTTTTAATCAATAATATTTCATTTGTATTATTTTGATTTTTATTTAACCCTTTATCAGTTTTTTCTTCATTCTTTCTATCAGCAGCACTAAAATCATTAGAATTAAGTGAGATGACATCACAAGAACTTAGAGCATCATCAGTTTTTATGACTGAATCTTTATCAGTATTTTGCAATTTTATTTTGCTCTTTTGTGATGACAAAGTATCTTGGGCAGATCTACTGTCATTGTTAGAGCCATATATTAAATTTATCAATTTTAATACCATAACTTCTGCTGTTAGCCACTGCTGATTCGTTGTATTTATCTCTTCTAAACTACTGATAATAATATCCCATCCACTAAAAACGAATTCTTTGATATTGTGAATTTTAGGTATTGTTAATTCGATTTTTTTAATGAATTCAAAAGCATTGAATTCGTTAAAATATAATTGTGAAGAAATTATACTGTCAACTGCTACACTATTTTTATTTAATGAATATATCTTCATAAGATGATATATTATCTTAAGTATATCATGGATTATTGTTATTGGTTCTATACCTTGGAAATACATAAGATTAAGTTGTTCTATAGCTCCTTGCACATTACATAAAACTATAGTTTCAAATAGTGTAAGTATTTCATTATTGTGATGTACTCCGAGCATTTCTAATATCATTAACTTTGAGATTAATTTGTCAGTAGCTAAGGTCATAGCTTGATCTAATATAGATAAACCATCTCGTACTGAGCCATCAGCTGCTTCTGCAATGATTTCTAGTGCATTTTTATCAATTATATACCCTTCTCTTTTTGTAATCTCTAGAAAGTATTCTTGTAATAATTTTTGTGGAATACGCCAAAGATTAAATCTTTGACAACGCGATAGAACGGTTTTAGGAATTTTTCGAGTTTCTGTGGTAGCGAAAATAAATTTCAAATGCAGTGGTGGCTCTTCTAGAGTTTTGAGTAAAGCGTTAAATGCATTATTAGAAAGCATGTGTATTTCATCTATTATGTATATTTTAAAACGCCCTAAAATAGGTCTGTATTGTATATTATCAGTGATGAATCTGATATCATCAACACCAGTATGGCTGGCAGCATCCATCTCAAACACATCAGGATTAGAGGATAATGATATACTCTTACATTGTTCGCATTGATTACAAAAATCGGCAGTAGGTTGCGTATATTTTGAGCAATTCAAAGCTTTTGCTATAATGCGTGCTATTGTTGTTTTTCCAACTCCCCTAATTCCCGTAAATAACAGAGCTTGTGGTATACGCATGCTGTTGATGCTGTTGATTAGTGTAGTTACTATTAATGATTGACCTATTATATCGTTAAAAAACGCTGGACGATATTTTCGAGCTATAGGTATGTAATGCTCTCGGTAATTGGATTTTAGTAACATAAAAACCAAATCTACAGTATTTAATATTAATAAAAATAAAAATCTTTCATTGCATCTATAGTAATAAAATAATAAGAACGCAGATTCTTTAGTTATTATGAATCTTTCACGTCTGATTTAAACTCCGCTTTAATCTCTTCGTGCATTTTTTTACGTTTTCCCTCTTCAATGATTAAATAAGTTCCACCTAGTATAATTAAAATATAACCTAATAGAGAAAACATATCTGGCTCACTACCAAGTACCATATATCCAAGAATACTAGTAAAAATAATACGAGTATAATCAAATGGCATCAATACAGTTAAATCAGCTATCTTTAAAGCTTTGAAAAACGCAATAGAATGTAAAAAATGAAAGAAACCAAGAATTATAATATATTTGATAAAAGACCAATGAAATGTAGGCCATGTGTGACTCATGGCTAAAGGCAAAGCGAGTAGTGAGCTAAATAAAGTTGCATAAAATACTTGTGTTTTGCTACGTTCTGTTTTTCCTAAGACTTTAATACTAATGTTATTCATAGCCCAAAAACATATAGCCATAAATAAAAAAACATAATGACCATCAAATTCTCTAAACCCTGGTTTTATGATCATAACTGTACCAATAATGCCACAAATAATCATTATAACTTTACCTAAAGTTACTTTTTCTTTAAAATAAAAAAATCCAACGCATAACACAAGAACTTGTTCCAAATATGAAATTGCAGAAGCATCAGAAACATTGATGATTCGAACTGCATGATAGAAACAGATGCTACCTAAGCCGCTAAAAACACCACGTGCGAAATGTAGTACAATTCTTTTAGTGCGTAAATTATTTATAAAACCCCCTTGAGAACACCAAGGTAGAATAGCAAAAAGAACGCTGAATCTGTATATAAATGCTACTTGATCTGGATTCATTACTTTAGTTAATTTTGCACCAAACGTATGAGCAGAAGCCATTGCGAATGCATGGAGTAACATGAGAACAATCCCGAGGACAGTGGTGTTCAGTTTGATATTTTTTATTCTTTTTACCATTGATTCAGTTAAGACTTATAAGTTCTGATTTTATCTCATACCGTATTACTTATTTTTTTTAATGTAAATGTAGCTGTTACTCCGTTACCATCAGTATTATTCTTTATCTCAAAATTACCACCGTGTTCATTTATTATTCGCTTCACTATAGACAATCCCAATCCCATCCCGTTACTTTTAGTCGTGATATAAGGTTCACACACTGCATTCAACATATGCTTTTCGATACCTATACCATTATCCATAATAAAAACAACAATTAATGTTGGATCATCTAAAAAATTCACTCTAACTGATATTATTCCAGTGCAATTTTTCTCCTTCTCTTTTTTAAGTAATATAGATTCAGCAGAATTTTTTAGTAAATTTATCATTACCTGCATAATCTGTTTTTCATCGCACTCTACGTAACATGCTTTTTTTTCATATTGGAAAATATATTTTATTTGAGGATATGTATTTTGTTGTAAAAAAATTGCCTCATCAATGATACTAAATATATTGCATTTTATGATTTTAGATTCTGATAAACGCGAAAACTCAACGAATTCTTGTATTATTTTTCGCATATCGTTAACTCTTCGATCTAGTGTTACTAAATACTTGTCAAATTGGTCCTTTTCTCTTGTAATTTGGCAAGCAAATTTCTTTTGTAATCTTTCGACTATGAGCTGTATAGGAGTTAATGGATTTTTTACTTCATGGGCAATACGCCTTGCAATGTCGACCCATGCTGTAAAGCGTTGTGCTGCCACAAGCTCAGTAATATCATCAAATGTGACTATTATGCTATGAAAAGATCCATTTTCAGCGTAAATTGCTTCAGCTCGTACAAAAAATTGCCTTTTATCTTGTTTGTTTTTTCCTACAGCAAGATTTGCTATTATTTCTCCTCTTTTCCCTCTTTTTATATTCTTTTTTTTACTATTATAATCCAAAAATTCAGTAAAAAATTCTCCTATCATTGTTTGTAATTCTGGAAACACATCATAATATTTATAATCACTCATCTTTTGTTTGTTGATCAAGCTATTGTTCTTTTGTAACAACTTAATAGCCGAGCTATTATAAAGTATTATATATTCTTTCTCATTTATTGTTAAAACTCCAGTTGATAGTTCCTCTAGTACTGTTTCTATAAATTGACGTCTTTCATTGATTAAATAATTAGCATGTATGAGATTTTTTCGCTGTTTATCTATTGTATTCATCATAGCATTAAATGCTTTAGCTAACATTTCTGTCTCATCTTTGCTATTAGTTTCTTGAACTCTTGTTGTATAATCACCAGATTTAATATTAGATGTGGCTTTAACAAGATTGTTAATGGGACGCACAATAAGAGAAGCAAGTTTATTAGTAAATATTATAGTAATTATTAAAAGAGCTAATGCTAACATCAAAAATATTACAATTACTTTTATGCGAGTTTCCCTTATATTAATACTTACATCTTTATAGATACCAGCTGAATTTTCCATATCTATTAAGTGATAGCAGATATTAGGATCTATATCTCTTTCTACTACTAAATACATATTTGTTCCTAAAATATTGCGAAAAACAGGATCTAGCCTTATAATTGCGCGTATCTTACTTCTTTCTAGTATTTTTTGCACAAAAATACCGAAATCAGCTTTTTTGAGGGTTTGAAATGATATATTCTCAAAAAGAAAGGAAAAATTAAAAAGAGTTTGTGCAATCACGCTATCATTCTGATATAACACAGCTCGTGAAAGCATCAATCTATTTGTTTGTTGATCAAGAAATCCAGTCATTAATGCACTATCCTTAAATATATTTTTGTACTTGATATCTAATGCATTAGATAATAATAATACATCATCTTTAATATGCTTTTCTTGTTCATTAATATATATGTGTGATATCTCAATCGTTTCATCAAATGCATGATGTACTTGCTCGCTAAACAAAGATTCTATACCTAGATAGTAATAAGCTGAAGCGAAGAGTGATACAAGAACTACTGGAGTAATAACAGCTATAGAGCATATGAGCAGAACCATCTTCTTTTGCAGAGGTAACTTTATTATTACTGAACTGATATATTTTAACATTAGTATTGTTTTAGAACGAATACGGAAAAATATGCTAATCTAGCAAGAAACAATGTGTATCATACATCAATTACTAATATTATAGTTAAGGAAATTTGTCTACCAACTAGAAATCTATAGCTAATAAACATGTGTATTATGTAATATCATTTATATCAATAATCTTTTAAAAGGGAATACCTAAGCGTATTGAATAACTTGTTGAAGGATTTATATCAAATATCTTTAAGTAGTTTTTATGTATAGCAAAATCCACTTGTAAACATTCATTTTTATATCTAATACCTATGCTTTCTCTTATTTTGGACTGAATGTTATTAGTATTATTATCTTTTATATTTCCAAGTTTCCTACGAATATCAAAATTGATCCACCAATTTTCATAAAAGTTATACCATGAGCTTAAAAATACTTCTTGTTTATACTTTAAATCATCAAAATCATAATATTCATAATCAGTAAAAGTATAACCAACGTTTGATTGTAATACTTTTGATGAATAATCAAGATTTATCGTATTGCGCGTGATTTGTTGACTTACTTCATCATACCATATGCTATTTTCAATGCTCCAATTATGAGAGCGTAATGCTCCAAAAAACATCAAATTGGAATTGTTTCCATTGTGGTAAATTGAGATACCATTATACCTTTTATTTTGTATTGATGGATAAAATTTTGTGGACTTTCCTAAAGCAAAATCAATTTGATTATATGAAGAAAAAAAGATTGAGCCATTAAGTCCATATTGCAGTGAATTGCCACTATGTGATTGATCAAGTAATAAGGCATTTAACTCGGGATTGATTATATCTTTAGCGTTTGGTAGTAAAAATCTTTGTTCCACTTCTGAATTATAAATTGAAGAATTTTTACTAATACGCATGTTGACAATAGGCTCTATGAAAAATGATTTTAAAGAATCATTGCCTTTACTGTTATTTTTGCGATTATAATTATAATCTATATCACTAAAGAATATTTGAGGTATACGCCATGTTGAGATTAATTCAGGTATAATGTAAAACGAATTGTCCTTTTCTGTTTTATACAGGTTATGGGTAATATTTTGGTCATACCCATACAAATTAATTGATGGTCTAAATTCAAAGATACTGCCGTGATCTAAAATGAATGGAATATAACTTCCACTAGAAAAGGCAGCTTTTATATAATCAGCATTTTTATCGCTTTGTAATTTATATAGTTCTCCACCAAATTTCACAAATCCTAGATCATTGATATTATTCAATTTATATAATGGTATTCTATGTATGAAGCGTAATCTTGGTAAAGAAACAATATTTTGATGTTCAGCGTTATCTCTCAAATCTTGTATTACATTTGTAGATAGTGATATGAAACTATTTTTATCTACTGTATTAAAGTAAAATTTACTCAAAAGTATATCATAATCATTGTTATAATCATATCGTTTTAAATACGTTTTATATTTATCAAAAAGAAGTAATCCATCAAAACCGAATTCTACTCCATTACTATCGCTAACATTCTTATCTTTGTTATATGCGTCATTTTTTCCTAAATCTTGTTTTGATAAAGTCCAATTACCACGACCAGTTATGTATCCTCTATAAATTTTATTGCCATTTTCATCTTTGTTGTGCATTGATGTAATATTTCCACCTATCACATATCCACCATTTTTAAAAACTTGTCTATTTTCTACAGATAACACAATAGGCTTAGTAGTAGAAAAATATGGTATCATTGTTAAATCTGCGCTTGGTGAAAAATTGATATAGTATGGTGTGGTTAAGGTAAATCCGTAATTTTGATGTCCCATATATATTCCAGGAAATAAAAATCCTGTACGAAATTTGCTGTTGAAAGATGGAGTTGAAAAATATGGCAAATATAAGATAGTTTTGCCCCAAAAATCAACAAACAAGTCATTATAGTATATACTATCTTTGGAAACATTTATATTTACATCACAAGCTCTGATTTGCCAGATAGGTACATTCGGTATAAAATTAGTTTCGCATAGTTTGCACGTAGTGAATGTAAGATTTTTTATTTTATATTTTTTCCCTACAGTGCCATCAATTTTTGATGCAGTTGCTAATATTTTGTGATTTATCAAACTAGATTTGAAAGAGAATAGTTCTATTCTATTGTTACTTTTATAAATACGTACATAATCTACGTAGTAGAAATTATTGTACTCTTTATCATATACTGAAACATTTCCTTTTGCGATAAGTAAGTCGCTTTTTTTATTATATAAAACTTTATTTGAAAGAATAGAGAATCTGTCAAATTTCACACTAACACCCCCTTCTGCAATAGTCTCCATCCTTTCAGTATCAAAAAATGCTTCATCAGCTTCCATTACCATTAACTTAGTGTTTAATTTTTTCTGATTATCAATTTCGTGATTTTGTTTTAAATTTTGTGTTGAGAGAGATGTTGCAAAACCATTTTTACTAAAAATTATATCACATTCCAAAGATATAATTGAAATAAAAATAATAACAATAAATGTAACTCTAAAAAAATTCATCTAGAATAACAAAAATGATGATTCTACTAAATATTGCTACTAATTAAAAGTTAGTAGTTATGTATATAACATACATACAAGCTAAAAAACATATATAATAAAATCAATAAATTTGAATTATATTCAATTACTCCCTAAATTTATAAAATATAGCTACATATAAATGTAGAAATGGAAGGTATTAAGATTTTTTGTTCTCTTTATATGTGCTTTGTACGTTCAATTTATAAAAATATCGAAAAGGAGATGTTATATAATCACTCTTATTGAAGATTAGTAATCATTATTGAAAACTTTCTCATATAAGTGTATAATGTAGGACGTCTTAAACAATTAAGTAAGATCAAAATGTTATTTTTTGTTATTGTTACTGCATTTGTTGCTTATAAGCTATTCTCTATATTGGGACAAATAGATAGTGAAGATAGGAAAAGGAGTTATAATAGAAGTGCAAAACAGTGTTATAGTGATAATAAGTGTAAAAGTGCTGATACATATGAAAAAGAAGATAATACTAAGCCTATTAAAGCAGTAACAATCTCTGATGAAGAAGCTAAGTGTAGTGAAATAATGCAATGTAAATTTGATGAAATTCGTTTGCTTGATCCATGTTTTGAGCTTGGTAAATTTATATACGGTGTAAAAAAAGCATATAAAATTATTACTGATGCAGCGATAAAAGGTGATACAGAAGTTTTGCGCAATTTAACTAATGAAAGAGTAATGCGCTCGTTTTTAAAAACTTTGAATGATAATAGAGCAGCTGGTTATGAAACCATATATGATCTAAAATCTATAGAAAATGTAAGAGTTTTAAATATTGTGATTAATGGTCATCTTATCTTAATTTTACTAGAAATATGCTGCAAGAGAGTCTTATATGTAAAAGATAGCCATCATAATATCCTCAATGGTAGTAGTGATATAGTTGATATTACTGAAGAGTGGACTTTTTCTAAGCATACGTCGTTAAATAATAATATTTGGCAATTAGTAAATATTAGATAACATGTGCATGTTATGATGGATGAAGATATATCTTCATTTTAGTAAAATAAAGTGTAAAGAAAAAATATGAAACATAACAAAGTTCTTGTGTTTGTTCTTGGGATATTATTATTACTAGCAGGCTGCTCAACGGACAGAACAAGTGTCGTAGCTAGAGCAGCAAAATTTAAAAGAGTTGATTTTGCTTCGTTAAGAACATGGAAATATGACGATCATATTGCAGCTTTAAAATCTTTTCGTAAATCATGTACTGTAATATTATCAAAAAAATCTAATATTAAAATAGGTAAATACACAGATATAGGTGGTCAGACCAAAGATTGGCAATATGTTTGCAGACAAGCGCAATTATATACAAAAGCTTCACACACTGCCCGTGAATTTTTTGAAAAATTCTTTTATCCGTATGAAGTATCAGATTTGCAATCAAGTGTACAAGGTTATTTTACAGGATATCACGAAATCGAATTACACGGAAGCCTCAAAAAAAGTGCAAAGTATAAATATCCCGTATATAAAGCACCAAGTAACATAAATATAGACAGAAGGTATAGCAAATTTAGTAGAGAATCTATAGAAAATGGAACACTAGATAAAAGTAATCTAGAAATAGCCTGGGTAGATAATAAAAGGAAACTTATAGATATGCATGTTCAAGGTTCTGGAGTGATAATTTTGGATGATCATAGTATTATTAGATTAAACTATCACTCTGAAAATGGATTTTCTCAAAAAACTAAAAGGTTATTTGCTAAAACCAAAGATCAATCTTATGTATTCTTTAATGAGAGAAAAGCTAATAATCCAATAGGGGCGCAAGGGGTGGAATTAGAGAAAGAACGTTCTATTGCTATAGATCATAAAATTTTCCCATACGGAACACCATTTTGGATAGAAACAAAAATTGCGCATCGATATTCTAATAAATTCTCTGAATATAACAGGTTAATGATAGCACAAGACACTGGTGGGCAAATCAGAGGAAGTGTACGTGCTGACTTATTCTTTGGTCGAGGTAAAGAAGCCGCTTATATGGCAAAACGCATGAAAAATAGGGGACGTTACTATGCATTATTTCCTAAATCTGTTAATATACCAAAAACATATGAATATAAAAAATTATTTAACTAAGAAAACTTTTGATTGAGATAATTAATATTCATGTAAAAAGTAAAAAGAAAGAATACTCCAAATCAAATGATAAAAGTTCATTATAAATCTTGTTAAAATTGACAAATATAATTTTTCTAACTGAGAAACAATATTTTATTATTATCATATATCTAAGATTGGATAAAAATGTGATAGGATTGGATTATGATTTATGATAGGATGTGGTTTTGAAGTGGTGTGGAATAGATGACATATTCTGTTCAATTTAGAAAAAAAGTTCTTAAGCTCGCA
>NZ_JAJBJC010000237.1 GCF_021811825.1 Candidatus Anadelfobacter sociabilis
TTATACATCTTGCATTACCCACATGATTCAATTAAAATCAGTTGTGGTATTTTACTACATCTTTCTTTTTATGAAAAGATAAAGATGTGTCTATTAGATTGATGGTATTATCTTTGTGCATTGCAATCTGCAAGTTAGGCGTGTTGAGCTTTCCAATGTACTGAAAGAAATAGATAAAGACATGGAGATAGAGACAGATGATACAATTATTGTATAAATAAATGAGGTATAGCATATATATGCTAAGCTCTGAGGTATTTTAACGAATACGTACTAAATACTGCAGCTTCTCTTATACAAATACATAGAAGTTCCTAAATCTTCATCAAGATCAGTAAAGATCTATCGCTCTTTTACTCATACTACACAACATTTAAAGATCACAAAACTCATGACCTACCACACCAATCCCAAATCTGTCAAGAAACAAGATGTATAGATTGATTTGAAATTAGAGCCAAGGTCCTTTTATAGGCCTTCTCGTCCTTGCAGTTACTAAGTCTTTTAAATTCTTTTCGAATGCCATATAAGACATGAAGACAATAATTCTCTGAAATTAAACACCTAGTATCCCAACTCAATACTCGATAAATCAACAGATACAGGTTATTTAGGTAAAAATAACTCTATAATAACAGTCCTTGTGCTGGAAAATGATCTATAAAGTCTATGGAACAAGTTGTTAAATCTTCTATTTATTAAGTAAAATAAAGAAAAATATTAAACAAAATGAAGTAAATCTACAGATTTGCCTAAAAAATTGAAAAATCTCGCAATAAGTGGGTTTTATAATGTAAAAAACATACCAAAGTACTATTATGACTTCTCATATAAGAATTTTTTACAAACAAAAGACTTACAAAATATAGGGCATATTTTTATATATTCATGTTACGAGGATTTGAAAAATCTAAATATTACAACACTTCACAAGCTATTGTCATTTCTAGATACAAAAAACATTCCATACACAATATTGAATCTATCAAACATCGATCTGCCGTTTAAAACTAATCACAATCTCTCAAATGTTATAAAGATCAGTGCATCTAAAATTGAAGATGTGATTGGATTAAGCATTAGGATTTTACTTAAAACCAATGTAAATGTGCAGTCTACCTCTGTTATAACAAAATCCATGGCAAAATCTGCTTATGTGCGAGAACTTTATGACAAATTTAAAGCCCGCAAATCTCAAGTTGACAAGTCATTGCAACAAATATTCATACGTAGAGCGTAGTAAATCATAAACTACCTAAATTGTTTAATCCCAGAGAATTATAGTATAGGATATGAAGATACTCACATATGGAGAAAAAGTTTATGGGACAAATACTACATGCTAATGCCAGAAGCGAAAGATGCAATCCGTAGAGAGAT
>NZ_JAJBJC010000238.1 GCF_021811825.1 Candidatus Anadelfobacter sociabilis
TGAGCTTGGTGCCGGCTAAAGGCTTGGAGGCCATATAGTGATTGGTGAATTTCTTACCGCTCGAAATTTGATCAGCTAAATGATCCCAGCTGCTTTGCTGACTTTCCTGACATAGGCCCGTAAGCAAGCTCTTTCAGGCGATAAATCCTACACGAGCGACAAACAACAGACCAACTCTCATTTATCATAGTGGGTTACAATTAGCTCTTGATTAACCTAACACTTGTCAGGTATGATAGATTTAAGTGAAATTTTACGATATGAGGTTCAATCGTAAAGCTATGGATGCGACCAAAAAAAGCAGATCCAGTCAAGCAGTAGGGCTGACCAAACATTTGCTATTACCTACCGTCTTAAAAAGCAGCATGGCGTTATCATATTATTTTTTAATTCACTATACCATTTCCTTCATATAGTATACCACATCTCTCCGGAATCAAGAATTGTCAAAAATTAAAATAAGTCGGATATAACAATGAGGGCTATAATTCCATAACTAATTGATATACTTAGCAAAATACTAATTAACGCAATATCATTGATATGATATGTTCCATGTGCTATAATGTCAAGCCCGCAAAGTATCACTATGCTTCAATGATGAGGGAAGATCAATGATAGCAAAAATTAATGAAAAAAGACCTAAATTTGATGCGATTGAAGTTACGCTTACCAAGACTACGTTGGATGCTAAATATTTAGTATCATTAGTTAATGGGGATATTGTGATTTCTACATTAGTGGACTCTTGGAAAACTGGCACTCAAGGTGCTCAAAGATATAGAAGATATAGGTTTAGCACCCTTATAGGACAATCTGAAATAATTATCAAGGATAATGAACGTATAATCGAGCATAGATCACTTAACTGGGATGCTAATTGGGATTTTAATGTCATAATGTTTAAAGTACCTCAAAGCGTTGGTTGCACCACTTCTAACTTCCTCCGCGTGAATTATAAAGGTGCGCCTACAGGTGATGAAGTACTAAAAGCGTTAGTTGCGGCTAAAAAGCCATATGCTGAATTAGGGATGTTAACTTTTGCATATGACTTATATAAAAAGCATGTTAATGACTACACCAAATTTCATATATTTAATATAAAGGATGAAAAACTTATCGTTGCATTTAATGATCAGGGGAAATCTATTGAACTTAAGTTGAATCAAGATGTAGTAGGCGCGAGTGAAGTAATGGGACAAATATTTCGGAAATACGAATTATATGGTAACAACTTAAATGATGCGATTGTTCTTGGTGAAAATGACAGAATTTTTGGGAATTTTAAAACACGCGATGCAGGGATGTTAGGTACTGTAACTGATTTCATAAAATTGAATAATTTTAATGCTACTGATGTTACAAATGATGTTA
>NZ_JAJBJC010000239.1 GCF_021811825.1 Candidatus Anadelfobacter sociabilis
CTAGAAATTGTATGGAATAATGACAATAAAAATTTATCTCATATGCTCAGCTATGTAGGATCGCAATGGAATACAATGCAATCACTTTATATCAGAAAAATTGGAGGAAATGGCATAATAAAAAATTTACAGGAGATATATTAAATACAAAAACATTGTTAAGCAAGAAGGATACACTGGTCAGTCATCAGAATGTAACGGAAACTGAGAAAGAACCTGATGAAGATAAAATATAGATAAATGAAAGTCCTCAATACTCAAATTTGGTCCTTCACATAAAGACACAGGTATTAGTAGCTTTAAATAGCATTGAAATAATCTAAACTAAAATATATAGGAGACCAAGGAGTTATACAATACTTGTCATTTGATCCAGTTAACTTTGATGATCAAGAATTATAAGAATGAACATCAACTTCACGAATGAAAGTAAAGTTATTTTGAATGAAAACTTTAATCTCCAATATGATTTCAATGAATTATCAAAAGATAATTGAGCCAGAGTTTCAGACAGAGACGAGATTGCTTTGGCTGCTGAGAATATGAACAACAATAATAGCAAATCTTCTGAAAATGGGGATTTTAGTGAAATTTTTGGTAAAATTTTGAATTATTATTTTACTTTTTTACATTTAATTATTATATTCATTAAATATTAGAGAATCTTCTAGACCTCTTTTATAAAATTGTTTATTGCTCAAGATAAATGAACTAATTTTATTAATGATGAATATGCTTAAAATAATTTATTTTCCTAAATTTGTTTGATATTAATTCAAATTTTAGTTGATAAGGACGAATTAGAACTTCTTGAAGGAAAAAGATGATTTTTAATCAGAAAATATTATACTTCGTTCAAAGTTGTTATCAGAGATTTTTGATATAATATTATTAGTCATCCTGTATTTGAGGCTATTTCAATTTTCATTATCGTTTCAAACTGAATAGTGATGGCACTTGACAATACATCAAACACTGATAGCAGCTTAAATTTCTTTTCTTTGACAGATTACATATTTCTTGCATTATATTCTATAGAAATGATTTTAAAGATAATAGGTTTAGGATTTATATTCCCAAAGAATTCCTACTTAAGAGACTCATGGAATATTCTTGACTTTATTATTGTTGTTAGTGCTTATATGCCTTTTATATTTTCGGATAGTTCTGTAAATTTAAAAGTTCTAAGATCCTTCAGAGTAATCAGACCTCTCAGAACAATATCTGGAATTGAAGGATTGAGAGTTCTTGTATCAGCATTGTTGTCAGCTATTCCACTTCTTAGAGATACTATTCTTGTTCTTACATTTTTCTTCATTATTTTTGCAATTGCAGGACTTCAAATTTGGTCAGGAGTTCTAAAGAAAGCATGAG
>NZ_JAJBJC010000086.1 GCF_021811825.1 Candidatus Anadelfobacter sociabilis
GTATGAAATTAGTAATTATTTTTCTAGGATGCTCAAAGAGAAATAGAAATGAAAAATAATATGATCGAAGAATTTAGGCATACTATTACCGAGCTTGAAGATAGTCTTAAGCAGAATTAAAATAAAAACAAAAGAATCAGAGTGGAATATTAACTCAGCAAATGATTTAGTCAAATTCCCATCTGTAAGTAGGAGCATTATAATAAAGAAACTGATCACTCATAATTTATGAATAAATTCATATTAAATAGTTGGCAGATAATTACTACAAAATGTTAAGACAATTAATGATTAGCTTTTATGGTTTATAGAATATGTGTTATATAGAAACACTTTAACTAATTACAGTTAAAAGACTTTAATAAATTTGTCTCAGAATACTTGTTGTAATAAATGTTGAAATTTAAAAGCGTAACTATTATTTTCTTACAATTAAATTGAGTATATTAATGACATAGATTTGTTGATTTTTAAAAACCTTAGTGATTAATATGTAATAAGCTTACTTAAATTACTTTTGCAAGTATTTTAAACCTATTTTTACAGAATTGGTAGCAACTATATTAAAAATACTAGTTTTTTAATTTGCTCAAACAAAAGAATCCGATATGCCAAATTTTTTACTCTTCTAAGAATGGTTATTTTTATTCAATTAGTATGAGAAATTCTTGGTTTTATGAATCTGTGCAAAAAGTATCAATTTTTCTTCTGGATTCTGATTAAAAGTCTCAGTTTCTATTCTGACTAAATTAGGTTAATTTCTTCTCATTATTAATGATTTTAAATAGAACAGTTTCATAATTTAATGATTGTTTATTTAACTCAAAATATAGATAAATCTTGCAAAAAGCATGAAATCAAGATCGAAGTCAAAGAAGAAAAGAATAGGCAAATCAAGAAAGACTGTAAAAGCTAATGGTAGGAGTAGAGTGATTATTGAAATAGATATTGATAAGGAGATGATGCAGGAAATTATATCTAAAAAGGCATTTCACTCAAAATCAACTCATAGAGAGGTAGTATAAATTACTCAAAACTCTATTAATTTAGTTTTAAATTTTTTACTTTTATGCTTGTTTGAATTGAAAAGTATAAGTTTATTTAGAAACTTAAGGTATTGGTGAAGTATAGAATGAACAATTATTTGATTGAAATTTTGGTTTCATGAGAAATTTTATTACTATTTTTGAACTTAAAAATAAAAATATATTATCATTATAATTAAATATTAATATTCATTAATAATTATTAATTTTTAGTTTGTAATATATGTATACACATTCAGGTTTTATATTATTGATTATGTGTAAATGCTGAATGAAATAAAAAATTTTATCATTTATTTTTTAGAGATTAAGAGAAACAAATCCAATTGCAATCAACAATCAAATAGTAGCAGGAGCACAAATATTAAAAGAGCAGCGATCAGTTGATGGAATTTTGAATAAAGATAGTGGAAGCATGACTAATTTAATGGTTATATTTTATTATTTGCAATTTTCTCATAATTAAATCTAATATGCTTTTACAGAACATTAAACAAACTGAATTAGCCAATATAAAGATAAATTTGAATAAATTTAGCTCTCCAAAACTTAAGAAAAGCAATGCAAAGTTATCAACTATTAGTACTGACCATGCAAAGTCAGGTATTAGAATATAATAAATTTAAATAGTTCAACTTCCTTCAGACATTGACATGACTCTTACTCCAGAAAGTATTAAAAAATTAAGAAATAAATTTTACGATGAAACTATGGGAAAAAGAAAGCAAGAAATAATTAAAAATATAAAGAAAAGAGTTTCTAATTGAAAACACACAAATACAAATCAAAACCAAACTGTTGAATTAAAATTTCCAACTCTTACAAATAGAAGCATTAAAGATGGGTTTTCTAATGATACTTATATGAAGTAAAGGATAACTCTCATTTTATTTTAGTTCCTTCAACACTGCAAAAGCAATTAAAGGATTACATAAAGGATTAAAGTAAGAAAAATAATTCTTATATTTAGTATAATTAAAGAAGAAAAGCTTAGAAATAAATCTCCACAATTGAAAAAGAATCACGTAACAAAACATGTAAATACTAGAGTTATATATTTATATAGTCAAGGGATATTTTAAATACGATACAAGATAAAATAAGTGAGCTTGACTCTGACTCAGATCAATATGAAAGTGAAAAATTCTCTGAAGAAGATATATTTGATACAACTCATTCTGAAATAGATAACTCCAAACATAAATCAATAGAAATAGAAGAAAGAACAAAGAATTACTCAGCATATATTGAAGAGGTAGAAAAGAAACAAATATTGCCAAGACGAATGGGATTTCAATCAAAATAAAGAAAAGACAGGAGATATGTTTCTCAAATCATTTTATATTGGAGATACATATGCTGCTCCTTTTTCTCAAGGAATCAAAGATCATGCAACTTTAAAAAGATTGAATCTTAGTAGATGTGGACTTAAAGATGAAGGGTTTATTCAAATAATAAATAATGCTCCTATAAATCTTAAAGAATTAGATGTTAGTGAAAATTCTTCACTTGGAATTGAATGATATAAGGCGCTTGGAGAATATTTGGATAATAGAGAACAAAAGTAAAATAAATATAGTAATTATATAGGCTTGAATGATTAAGTCTTGAAAATAACAATGCTGGAAACTCTGCAATTAAAATAATATGCGACTCACTTTCATACAATGATTCATTGCGATTTCTTAATTTAAAGTAAGAAATACATTTTTAATATTTAGTAAAAATGGGATAACTGATATTGGAGCAAATTATGTTTCAAATATGCTAAAAATGAATGATAGCCTAAGTGTCTTATTTATTAATTGGAATTTAATGCTTAGCAAAGGAGGATTAAATATATGTAAAGCAATTGAGAAAAACGGAAAGCTCCAAGTATTTGATATTTCATTCAATAATATTGGTTCAAAAACTGATATGAAACTAGCAGAGACTTTAAAGTCTTTGTTTTTATCTAATTCTACTCTAATTCATATTGATATTTCTCATTGAAAGCTAACATCTCAAGAATTAAGGATAATTAATGAAGGATTGACTCATAATCATTCAATTTTAGGAATACATATGGTTGGAAATAAAGGAAAAATTGATACTCTAGGTAAAAAATGAACTTATTTTTATAGGATTTATTGATGCTGATCACGATGAAGACACTGCAATTACTCATATTGCTACAAGACTTACATCAGAATTAAATACTGGAAGAATTAAAAGTAAGCAGAAAATAGAATTAAGAGCTTGATCAAATTGATGGATTTGTGAAGGATGGACAGAGGTAAAGTTTGAATGGACTCCAGGAGTGTCATCAAATATTCCTCATGATCCTGATGAGCCTATTTATGTTCACTTATCTTGTGATGATTTCACTGAAGATCTTATGCTTCCAGATCCAGATAAACTTGGAACTTACTCTTCTCTTAGAATGGTTCCTCCTGGTGATCTTCAATTTTATTTCTCATTTGGTTGTAAAACACTTGTTGCAGATGATCAACCAAAGAAAATCATTTCAGAAATTGAAAATATGACAGTTCCGAAAACAAATATTTTGAAAAATATTATTCAAAAGAATACTATCATAACCAAGACTTATTTAACTAACATGATGTGAGTTCCTCGCCCTCCTCCTAAATTTTTGACAGCAAGAAAAAGACTGAAGACACCTTGGGACTTCTTTAAATCTGTATTCAGAACATACAAGCCTGATGATAAGCAAACTCTCAATAGCTGATTTGAGTTTGACTGGGAGAATACAAAAATACATAAGATAATTAAAGTTGGTAGTGATTTAAAATTAGTAAAAGATTTTCTTAAAGAAAATTATAGCTATTTTAGAGAAACATATAAATATTACTCTGCAGTGGCTCCTGCAGGTCTTATATTCTCAATCGGAACAAATACGCTCAGTGATATTGTTTCAAACTGTCATTCTCTTGTTGATAACGATACCCTAAAACTCAGTGACTTAGATCTAGAATTTGTTGCAACAAATGCTGGTGTAGTGAAACATAAATTCAATCCAGAAAGACAAATTTGTAGACATGAGCTTATGGAAATATTTGTTAGAATTGCTCTCACTAAATACTATAAAACAAAAATAGTTGAAACTATGCCAGATGCAGTATATAAAATATTCCATGAAAATCTTAAAGATTTCTTCTCTCAATTTGATTGTCACAAATGGAGAAAAGAAAGGCTATGGAACGAAGAGTGTGATCTTGCATTCAAAAGAAATATGATCACATTAGAAAAAGTATACAAACAAAATTCTGGAAGATATGCTCTTCCTGGTGCTACTCGATATATGTCTCTTGATGAATTCTTTGATTTAATTACAGGATGAGGTGTTGTTAATGAAAATTTCGGCCAAAGAGAAATCAGTATACTATTTAATTTATCAATGATGACTCAGAAAAACGAACTTGACTTTGATAAACATTTTAATATGATTTTAGTAGAATTTATTGAAGCAACAGGAAGAGTAGCTGATAAGCTAAATATTCCTCCACTTATTGATGAAGAAGAAACCGAAGATGATAAAGTTCCAGATGAAACATTTTATGAAAACTTAGAAAAACGATTTAAGAAATCTTACCATGATCTTGGGCTTGACTACAAAATTGAAACACTTATATATTTGATGGCAAAGTTTTGTCTAAAGAAGCCAGATATTGAGATTATGGAAAAATCAGTGCAAAAATATTATGAGGAGAAGAGAACAGCACCAAAAGCAAAGAAATCTACTAGCATAAACAAAAAATAGCAAGATAGAGTACATGAAGAACTCTCCAATTGTAAGCATTAAAAGAAACAAGCTAGATAATAATGGAAGTATATCTCACAGAGTGAATAACACAGAAA
>NZ_JAJBJC010000034.1 GCF_021811825.1 Candidatus Anadelfobacter sociabilis
AATACTAGAAATTGCTTGTTGTAAATTATGATCAAATTGCTCACCTTTAGCTGGCATTATTCTGGTTATACAATATTTTTCACAAATCTTTTCGAGAGATTTAATAATCAATTCTATTCCGTGTACTAGTGAATAAACTTTCTTTTGAGCATCTTCTTCCTTGATCACGTGTGCTTGTGTATTATAGAGGCTCTCTATAACATCTATCATATCTTTTACAAAACTTGAGATTGCGTACTTTTGAGTATCGTCTATTTCCTTTATATGCCGTCTTCTTAAATTTTCGTTATCTGCTTTCATTCGTAAAAGAGCATCTTCTAGTTGCAATATCTTTTTTTCTAACTCTTCTCTTGTTGTTTGATCTTTAATATTGTCATTACCATTGTCAATACCAGCGAATTCTTTATGACCATTATCTAATTCATCATGCTCCTTTTCTGCATCATAAGTTCCATCATCTTGTTCACCATAATTAGTGCTTTTTGAGTGCTTATTAGCAGATTCTTCCTGATGTCTAATATTATCAGTACTAATATTATGTTCTTTATTGTAATGCGATTTCATCTTTAAAGTATTAGGACTCTATTATAGTTAAGACTTATGGACGATAAATACCATTAAAACAGAGTTTTGTCGAGTTATAAATTATTTGATAAGCGAATTTAAATTTAATTAACCAATTAATGTCATAAGCTCAAACTTAATGAGTTTTTTTTTCAGTTAATTTGCTTTTTACTTGTAATTTTTGTCTTATCATTTCTACCGCCTCTTGATAAGTAATATCCATGAAATTAGTTTTTTTTATAGATAAAAATTCTTTTCCATATTGGATGTATGGTCCATATCTTCCTATGCCAATTTTTATTTCTACCTCATCTTCTGGATATGTGCCAATTGTTTTCGGTAATTTCAGTAAATCTTGCGCATAATCCAATGTTATATCATTATGATTGACTGTTTTTGGCAACCCTACAATCTTTACTTCATTTTTTTTAGCTATTTTAGACCCAGTATTTTGTAATTTTTTTTTGCTTATAATTTTATCTTCATCTCCAAATTTTCTGATTTTTTTCATCACATA
The DNA here is from genome assembly GCF_021811825.1 of Candidatus Anadelfobacter sociabilis. Classification (GTDB taxonomy): domain Bacteria; phylum Pseudomonadota; class Alphaproteobacteria; order Rickettsiales; family Midichloriaceae; genus Anadelfobacter; species Anadelfobacter sociabilis. The sequence goes on from NZ_JAJBJC010000034.1 coordinate 1,082, forward strand.
AAATCCATATGGTCCTTTGTTCAATAGAATCTCTTGTCCATCACTGCTATCAAGTCCCAGAATTCTAGGCCATTCACTCTCAAGGATTTTATTATCACTACTCTCGTTATTTGTTGTACTGAGTGTTTTTTCATGACATAACTGTTTTGTATATTCACACTCTGGATATCTATTGCATCCTATAAAAGGTCCAAATTTACTATTTTTTAATGTAAGAGTTCCAATTTGACAAATTGGGCATACTCTTAATTTTTCACGTTCACTAGTGGATTTTTTATATCCATCATATATATATAATGTTAAAGCATCTTCTACTTTTTGTAGTATAGTTTGTGTTTTAAGAGCGATTATATTAGATGCTTGGTTCTTAAATTGTATCCAAAATTTCATCAATTCATTTTTATATTCCCTCTCACCACGAGATATACTATCTAATATGTCTTCCATTTGTGCGGTAAATTCATACTCTACATATTCGCCAAAAAAATTTACTAAGAAGGCATTAACAATGCGTCCACGAGGTTCTGGAATAAATTGTTTATCCTTTAGTATAACATATTTACGATCTTGAAGTATAGAGATTATTGATGGATATGTAGATGGTCTTCCTATACCTAATTCTTCCATTTTCTTTATTAAACTTGCTTCATTAAAGCGTGGTTGTGGTTTTGTATAATGCTGACTTTTATCTATATTGATGAGTTGAAGCTCTTGAGTATTGCTTAATTTAGGTAACATTTGTTTTATGTTATTTCCAATATCTGTATCCTTATCATCATTTTGTGCATTATCATCTATATCTTCCTTTTTTTTATAATGAATGTTAATCGTATCAGTATAAATTTTACGATACCCCAGAAACAATATAACTGATCCGGATGCTTTAAAAATATTGTTTGCCTTAGAATCCACGCCCGATTTGTGATTAGTGATTTCTATTGTAGTATTTTCTAGTATAGCACTCTTCATTTGGCTTGCTATAAATCGCTTCCAGATGAGATCATATAATTTGTAAAGATCTATTGAAATATCATTCTTAATCTCTTCTGGTAAAATACTAGGATCGATAGGTCTTATTGCTTCATGTGCTTCTTGTGCGTTTTTTATTTTATTTTTGTAGGTACGAATTTTTTCTGGAGCAAATTCATCACCATAAAGTTTTGAAATAAGTTCATTAGCTTTTTTTGCCACTTCTGAAGAAACATAAACACTGTCTGTTCTCATATAAGTAATAAGAGCAGTAGGCTTACCATTAATATCGATACCTTCGTATAAACTTTGAGCAATAGATGATGTTTTTTTTGCTGAAAATCCAAGCTTATACGCAGCATCTTGTAAAAGAGTTGAAGTTGTAAATGGTGGTTTTGGGTTGTTTGTGATTTGTTTTGTTTCTGTACGAGAAATATGATATTCATATTGCAACAAAGATTCGATAATAGATTTAGAATCTTCAAGACTTTTTATAGATAATTTATCTAATTGATTACCATTATATTTAATCAAATCGGCCCTAAAATGTTTTTCTACTTCTTCTTTTTCTAGTTTTTTTGTGCTAAATATTCCATATACTTTCCAATATTCTTGCTTTTCAAAGCTTTCTACTTCACTTTCTCTTTCAGATATAATTCGTAGTGCAACAGACTGCACGCGTCCAGCGGATCTACTTCCAGGTAGTCTGCGCCACAGGATTGGTGAAAGAGTAAATCCAACTATATAATCCAAAGCTTGACGTGCTTGTTGTGCATGTACCAAATCCATATTGATATCGCGTGGATTACTAATAGCTGCTTTTACAGCTGTCTTAGTTATTTCGTGAAAAACTATTCTTCCCAATTTTGTATCTTTCTTTATAGCCTTTTGTTGTTTAAGTATTTCAAGCAAATGCCATGAAATGGCCTCTCCTTCACGATCAGGATCCGTTGCAAAATATATTTCAGATGCGCACTTTGAAGCTTTAGTCAATTTATCTATATTTTTTGATGCTGACTGAATAATTTCATAATGTATTTTTATTGTATCATTATCTACTTCAACTGCGTGATTTTTCTTTGGAATCGCTCTGACATGACCATAAGAAGATAAAACAATGTAATCTTTTTCTCCTAAATATTTATTTATAGTTTTTGCTTTTGCGGGTGATTCTACTATCAACAATCTCATATTATATTAATTTAAAATTTTCTTACTTTTATTGGTATCAGTCTATTGTAATACTATCATTATTTTTTATCTAATACCTATCAATGAAAGTTGTCTGCCACATATTCCATGATTATGCTTTACAGCATATCTGTAACTAAACAATACATTAATATTTGAATATGTATCTACATTGATATCATATATATTTTTCACTCCATTAATTAACAATTGGTTTTTGCAATAATGTATAAGATCAAAATTTATTGCTTTAGTAGTTTTTTGTTTTGAAAAAAATTTATCGTTTTTTTCATTTTCTTTTATGATATTTCTTCTAAAATCATCATCTACTACATAATTTTCTTTGTGTATTGCTGGACCAATTATTGCTGTCAATATAAGTCCTTTCTTTATCTCATGCATCATTTTAATTGTATTAGATATTATACCAGATACAGCTCCTCTCCAACCAGAATGCACAGATGCTACTATTTTCGCATTATTATCAAAAATAAGAATAGGAACGCAATCGGCAGTTTGAACGGCGAGTAATATGTTTGAAACATCTGTGATCATTGCATCTGCCTCTATATTACGCACTTCTTGAGTATCATTCTCTATATAAATTGGAATATTAGAATGAGTTTGAAAAGTAAGTTTGATATGTTTAAATTTATTTATATTACAAGTATTATTCACAATTTTTAAAGCTGTATTTATGTTTTGTTCTATATCACATTTTTTATCATTAGTATGTATACCACAATTGAGAGATGAATAATTACCAACGCTACTTCCACCTATACGACCAAAAAATCCATGCCATACTGAATAAAGATTTATAGGAAAATCAATATACTTTCTTGAAAAGAATGTTTCTATTTTCTGCGCTGTCTCTATACTCATAATAATTAACTATTAGTAGTTTTGTATAATTTATAATATTTAGATATATCTTAAAACACAAATAACATATTTATAAATGATTTACTAAAGATAATTTATCAGTATCATGCCACACATTAATATGCAGATTGAGCAGAAAATATAAGTGTCACTAACTCAAAATTATACAGTATTAAAATATTTTACTTTTCTTATTAAAAAAGAATTATCTAATATCTTTTTTTTTATTCCACTATTTCTAAGTATAGGAATAGCAGCATTTTTCAATCAAATTATCAATATAGAAGACAATATAATACACTCAATGACGGTATTTTTATTGTTAAGTTATATGTTAATACGAAATGTAGTTATAAAGAATCAGAGATTAGAAGTAGTATATATATCACTCATTATCATAAACTCGATAAGTGTGGGCTATAGTGCTGCAGCATTTCGCACTAAAATAGTAAGATCACCAATACTACATACAGAAATAAGAGATATAGTACTAGAGGGAACAATTACTGCAATAGATATGCGTCCTAAATCAGCGCGTATATATATGACAGATCTACAATCCTATCAATGGAACGAAAGTATATACGGAGAAATTCCTAAAATAATCAGAGTTAATTCTTATATCAATAAAAACACTTTAACTCTCAAGATAGGTGATAGAATTATTATAGAATCAACACTATTACCACCTCCAAGACCAGTTGTTCCAAATGGATTTGATTTTGCTAGATATGCTTATTTTAAAAAAATTGGAGCTATTGGCTACATTACAAAAAATATAAAAGTAATAACACCACCTATAAATACTAAAAAATATCTTTATTACTGCGAGATCTTGATAAATAAATTACGTCAATTAATTGCAGTAAGAATATTTTCATGCATGGACAATGATATTGCCGCAATAGCGAAAGGAATATTAATAGGGGATCCATCTGCTATTAGTAAATCAGATCTAGATGCATTGCGTATAGCAGGTACTACACACCTGATATCGGTTTCTGGAATGCATATAGCTGTTGTTTGTGCGATAGTATTTTTTGTTATCAGATTTTTTCTCACTATATTCCCCACTATAGGATTGAAATATAATAGCAAAAGAATTGCAGCTTTTGTAGCGATAATATTAACTTTTATCTATTTGCTCCTTACAGGAGCTCCTATTTCTGGTCAAAGATCATTTATTATGGCTACAATAGTCCTGTTTGGTATAATTTTAGATCGAAGTGCACATGGGATACATTGCATTACTATTGCCGCGATCATAATACTAATTTTGACACCTGAGAGTTTATTTAGTGCTAGTTTGCAAATGTCCTTCTTTGCCTCATTAGCACTGATAGTCACATTTCATAAGAAAATGAAAAATTTAAACGAGAGATATGGAAAGAAAAATGTCATATATAAAGTATTTATATATGCGTATAATTTAGCTTTCGCATCGCTTGTTGCGAGTTTTGCCACAACTCCATTTATCATGTACCATTTTCAACAATTTTCTCCTTATAGCATTCTAGCAAATTTGTTTTGCGTTCCATTAAGTGATTTAGTATTTATGCCTTCTGGGATCTTAGCTCTCATACTGATGCCCATACATATGGAGCAATTACCACTTGGTATTATGAAAATTGGTATAGAATTGATGATGTTTATCTCACATTATATAACGACATTACCACAAGCGACAATCCATATACCATTGATGGGTGATTGTAGCATAATACTTCTATCTGTAGCAATTTTTCTTTTATGTGTGATGAAAACAAATATTCGTTATATTGGAATACCTTTGATAATTTATGGTTTCAGTACAAGCTATATGAGCAGAATACCAGATATTATTGTTTCTGGAAATGCTAAGCTGTTTGTTATATCGTTGGAAGAGACAAAAAATCAGAAAAAAATCCTAATACCATCTTCGCGCTCTGTAGAGCGATACACGAGAGAGGTTTTAGCACAAGTTTATGGAGATAAATTTGATTCCACTAAATCATTGAATAAATATAATATAAGTAATTGCAATAGCGATTATTGCGTATGGAGTGCGCACGGCAAAAGGATCGTTATTATAAAATCCCCTAATGAAGAGGATTTTCATAGCATTGATGAAAAAGTGATATGCGATAAAAATACTGATGTGTTGTTTAATATGTATAGCAATAAAAAATGCGAGAATGCTAGAATAAATATAGGTATAGATGATATTAAAGCAAAAGGAACTCATGCAGTTTATTTAATGCGATCAGAGAATAATAGAGACAATAGTATCTGGAAGCTCGAAATAGATAATGTACAAGATCATCTTGTACGTAAATTTTAAATGATATAAATTCTCAATAAACGGTAAAAAGTAGTCAAATAGATGCTTTTACTCTATACACACTTCCTTCATTATTTTGAAGTTAAGTTTTGATTAATATGTATTTCGTAATACATACTAATTTAACGAAAAATAAAACGGACATTAACAATATCTTAATTTAATCACAACAATATCTTAATTTATCATATATAAATTCGTATAAAAATCTCCAAAACTCAACAGATTAAATTGATTAGTATGGACATTATTCTAATCTGTTGCGATTGGTGCGGTTGAGTGTAATTTTATTCTAATTATGATTGTAATAATGACATGATATATTGTACCAAAATGTTAGATAAATTTGATAAAGGAAAATTTGGAAAAATTTATATATGAATAGGACAACAAAGTTTAAAATAGAGCCTCGATATAACATGAGTTAGCCCAATATGGGTACGGAATACTCTAGATAAACGGATTGTCTTTTTAAAATTGATATTATTCTGATTTATCTATTAAGTTTGGTGGAGGAAACTTTGTGTCTTTGTTCTATTTGCAATTAGATAGTATGAATATGAGAGTATATGGAATAGCTATTCTAAAACTAAACCATATTGTTACAAGTTGTACTACATATGTTCTATATTTTATATAGCACAACTTTAGCTATGGTAGCAATATAGTTAGTATTTATAGCAAACTCCTCAGTACTCATAAATTTTAATAAAATTCACTCTCAATCTCATTTTTAAAATTTGAGCAATAATGTTAATGGCTTACAGCTCAGCACGTTATTGTATGTATTAAACTTTATAAATTAGGGTAGGGGGAATTTTAGTATGCAAGAAAATGGAAGAAATTTAGTAGAATTAATTTATTCTGCAAAAAATTATATGGTTGACTGTATTAAAGAGAATAGCACTCCTCAATTTTTCGTATACTACGCAACTCAAAATATAGTAAGTCATATTACTGGTAGTCAATATTACATCATTCCTTATATTGCTATATCAGGAGTCAATTATACCTTATTTAAGTGTAAAATAATAAACGATAAAACAAAAAATATGGTAGAAGTAATTGCTACTGGAGTCTCAATCGCTAAGTCGTTACCGAAAGAAATACCAACGCCTCTTAGTACGTTGCTTGTTGTTAGTGCATCTTCAATATCAGCTGTTTTTAGAGATTTTAGCATTGTATCAAACATTTCAAGAGTATCAAAAGATATTTCAAAATCATTATGTAATAGTAATAAAATTCTTGAAGCTTCTTTAGCATCTATATTAAATAAGTGTGCTAAAAGCATTATACCTTATATAAAAACATCAGATTTTATCAAAAACATACCATTTACTAAATTATTTACTGCATTGGATAATGTTAAAATCCCAATTTTTATTGGTTTAGGAATGACTTCATTAATCGTAAAGATAGATAAAGACGGCACAGGAATTAATACAATATTTCATCAAGCAATATGTTGTACAACATGCTTTGTATTTCCATTATACATTATTAGCGCTTTAAAGAAAAATGCTGAATCTGTAGATGATATTAAGAAGCTGCAATTATCAGCTAACCTTTTTCAAAATAAATTGTATCATATTTATGATTCATTTATAGCTGCAGTAAATATTGCATTTCCTATTATTGTTGATGATTCGATTAAATCAACTTTACCGATTTCTCCAATACCAAACGATTCTATTCTTAAAAATATACATAACGATATAGATAGCTATTTGAATTTATCATATTCTATAGGACGCAAAATTTTTGCTAATATTGTACTTAACAAGATTGCTGAAAAAATTATGGATAAAGATTCATATAGCTTTGTCCAAATACTTTTTGTGTTTGGTATTACTACTACATATTGGTGTCAAGATTACGCTGATCCTATTGCAACCTTGCCTGTTCTTATTGTAACCTCGCCTGTTGTAAGATGCGCTGTAAGATATATTTACCTATATCACAAAGCTCATGAAAAAGTATTTGCAGATAAGTTAAAGCAAGCAGAGGGGCCAACATATATAGTGAATGAGTTTAATGAAGATTTTGTACAGGTCGTAGCAGGGCTATCTGTAGTACAATATCAGTGCTGGCTTATGTATCAGCTTACTATAGGCCTTGATGCACTAGCTGGAGCAATGAGTGCTGGTATTATCCCTGGCATTATATCGCCTGCTGTACAACATGTATTTGTGTATTCCATTCCTATAGCCACTAGCATGTTAGCTGGCAACCTTGCTGATATAAATGCAGCAGCATATAATTCACACTTCAATATCTTAAGCGCTGTTTCAAGACAAAACGCAGATAGCTACCTCGGAGATTTATGGGTGAGGTGGACATGCATCTATGATGTATACAAAGGCAATACACTCTCTAAAATTAGAATAGGGAACGTAAACTTTATATTCAAAGGTAAGATGTATACTCAGCTGGAATTAATAAAAGATAAAACATCCTATGGCACTATACTTAAAATAGAAACTATAACGACAGAACGAGCAACGCTAATGAACGAAAAAACAGGAGATTCTATAGGTATAGAGAAGCGCAGTGATGATACAGAATACCCACTTGGCAAGTGTGCGCATTATATTCATAAAATAGCTGAAGTTACCGCTAGTGTAGTAAAGTACATAGATGTTAGTATAGATGGAATGAGGGCTATGCATGAGCCAACATATGGCAATATGGGAAAGGTAATATTAGGTTCTGCTCAGCTATACAGTATGGTACATGGCTTTAGTGGATTTATCTATGTAACAACAGCTGTATCTGTAGTTATGCAAGCTACTCCTCAGATAATAGAGGGAGAGTACCTGAGCGCTGCGAGGACTGCAGCGAGTATCGTTGCAGAATCAGCTTTTTATGCACTAGTTCCTGTGATGACAATTTCATATCTTACACCTATAAGTCCAGTAGCAGGAGGTATATGCGCATTACTCTTTGTAGGGGGTTTTGCAGGATATAGCATCTATAACTTAGTAAAGAACGCAAGTTCACTATACAATGAACTAGATAGTAGTGATGCTGAAATGAGATCAGGCATTGTATGGCTAGAAAGATATAAGGATGTATATAGCGCACTATCATATATACCAGTTGTTAACTCTCTTCATAACTTTGAAGATGATGTTACTTATTATCAAAACAAGATCGAGCATACAGCTGAATTGATGGGATTTAAACAGCAGAATCAAGAGAAACTGTATAATTACATCTATATGCCATTTATCTCTGAGAAATATAAATTGATTGAGTCAGGAATTTCAGAGCCACAAGCTGCAGAGATAATGCAGAGAAAGCTTGTCCAAATTACCCTCAGTAGTGCAAACAATGAGTCTGGAGAGAAAAATAGTACAGTTCATAAGTACGATGCTTGCCTAGAGGTCTCGAGGCAAGTAGATTCGGACGTAACAAAATATCACTGCTATAGTAAGGATACGGATACAGTAGATCTCATTGCTGTACACCATAGCAATGAAATAGAAGTGCTGGAAGGTAACTTTACTGCACAGAGCTTTTGCGCAAGTGATACATGCTACTCTTTGTGATGTGTGCGTGGTGGAGTGGGAACAACTTTGTCGCATAAATACCGCAGCAGGGTACCATTTTCTGTATTTTTTAAGCAATACGGATTGTCTTATGCACTGTTAACAAAGGTTTTGTGAAATAATGGAAATCATGATATTTTATCTTGGAAGTGATTTAAGATTGTATTTATATGGATAAAAGATTATTTGCAATTAGTATGCAAATATTTAATCAATGGATTTTACCGATCATAGAGCAAAGCTATATATGGAAAGGCAGACCTCCGATCATTACTCATTATAAGGTATTTTGTGGTATTTTATATGTTTTGCGCACTGGCGTTCCATGGAGGGATTTACGCTAAGTGCTATGGTAATTGGCATAGTGTTTTTATGAGATTCCAAAGAGGCAACGAGAGAGTGCTGTGGTGGAAAATCCTTGGTCACTTGCAGAAGCAAAAGAAAGCTACAATGAATGTAGTAATATGTGACTCCAGCACTTTTGAGTATCACCGCCATGGAGGCGGATAAAAAGGGGGGCAGCAATCTAAAGGAAGAAGCATCTCTGGCCTCATGACTAAATTGCATCTAGCCATTACTCCTGATTTTCATATTATAGAAGGTTACTTAAGTGGAGGTAATCGAGCTGATATTGCTTGCGTTGATGATTTAACAGCTTACGTCTTAGGCTGCTACATAGGATAAAGGCTACGATAGCAATAAGCATCGTTCTTATTTACTATCAAATAACAATATTCCTGTAATTCCAGGAAGGAAAAATCGTACTGAGCTAATAGAATATGACAAAAACAAATTCAAACTGCGAAGCAAGATAGAAAACTTCTTCGCTATACTCAAAGAAAATCGACGCTTAGCATTGCGATTCGAAAAGTCCGATCTCTCTTTCTTAGGTTTCCTTGCACTCGCCACAATAAAATATAACCTTTGTTAACAAGTGCCTAATATAAAATACGAAGAGACGTAAAAATCGATGTAAGGTACGATAATCAACTACAACTATACGATCCTATAAAGCTTATATCCCAAGACAAAAAACGAGCTCAAACTCAATAACAAAATAGATAACCAACTAATGTACTGCTATTCTTTATATATGATATACTACACTACATCACTTCAAGTAATAAAATGTTATTAAGATTGGAAATGAGTAAAGAGCAATCGATTTCATAACATAGAGACATAATTGGTAGCGGAGGAGGGACTCGAACCCACGACATGCAGATTATGATTCTGCTGCTCTAACCACCTGAGCTACCCCGCCTTAAAACAACGTAAAATACAATAAATATTTCAAATACAAAAATCTTTTTAAGAAACTAGATTTGTTATCCAATACGCAAAAAACAAGCAGACGGATTATAGATCACGCTTTTACATAAGTCATCAATAATATTATTTTCATAACAATAAGTGTATATGATATCATGTAATCTTATATTTTGAGAAAAACAAACATTTATAAAGTTGGACATAACAGAATAATATTAGCTTTGTACTTTTTCTAAGAAATAATTACGCACGCATAACTTCTACAACTAGCTCGGTAGTGATACTTGAATATAATGCAACCTCGATCTTATACAAACCAATCGCTCTTATCCTAAGATCACGAAATTCTATAATATCATCACTGAGCTGACGTCCTATTGCATCAGATAGTGCTACAATAACATCCTTCTCGGTAACAGAGCCATAAAGTTTACCATCTTCAGATGTTTGGCATTTAATCTTCAAAGTGTCTACCATCTTGATAAGATCTACAAGCTCTTGTGCCATTGCAATCTTTTTCTTGTGTTCGACCTCAATTGCGGCTTTTTTAGCTTCAAAAATTTGTTTATTTTCAAATGTACACCTCAACGCTTTTTTCTTAGGGATAAGATAATTTCTAGCAAAACCGCTTGCTACACTAATTACATCACCAATTTTTCCATATTTACAATTTTCTAATAAAATTACTTCTGTCCTCATATTCAAAATTACCGTATTTGTACTAAGTTCTATCTATTATATTGTGATCCGAATGTATATTGCGAGTCTACTCTAAAAGATGCAATGAATCAATAAGATTTTAGTTAAATAAAAAGCCATATTAAGAGCTTTAAGATAATATCTTTTTTTAGGATAATCACCTCTGCAATATAGTAAGCGCAACATATGTGCGAACCGTTTCCTATATAAACAGTAATTTTATAAAAAATATATCTAAGATTTAATAAAGAAAATTACTTAATACGAAAATCTATCACATCTCAAGCATTGGATGTATACTAAGTAAAGTTAGTGCATTCCCTATAACACTAGCAGCTGTATACACTAAAACTATACGTGCGCGTGTCAAATCAACATTATCGTTCTGTATAAAGCGCATTGATCTATCGTTATTACCAAATACCCATAATTGATGTATTGAATGTGCTAAATCATATAAGTAATACACTATTCTATGTGGTTCATAATTAATCGCAGAATTTTCCAAAATTCTTGGGAATAATGCTATTTTTTTTATTAGGCTTATTTCAATATCATGTGATAATGCAGTTAAATCCATTGATTTTATATTGATATTACATATGTATGAAACTTTTTTATTACCAGTAATAGATTCTTCTACAATTGCTAATTCATTAGTGTGAATTGCATGAACATCGTATGCATTGTTCAAAACTGATACACAGCGTGTATGTGCATATTGTATGTAAAACAGTAGATTATCCTTACTTTGTTCGCGAATTTTTATAAAATCTAGATCAAATATTGTATCACTCTTTCTCATAAGCATAGAAAATCTTAGGATATCTGAGCCTAATTCCTCTATAACATCTCTGAGTGTCAAAAAATTTCCAGTGCGCTTTGACATTTTTACGGACTTTCCGTTTTCAAGCAGATTCACCATTTGCATGATGAGTACTTTGAATTTAGCGCAGTTATTGCTTAATGCATCAACAATAACTTCAAGTCTTTTAGCGTATCCTATATGATCTGCACCAAGTGGTACAATCATCCGAGAAAATCCACGTTTTATTTTATCATAATGATAAGCGATATCAGAGGAGAAGTATGTAGTACTACCATCAGAGCGAAGAATTGGTCGATCAGTTTCATCACCAAAGAGAGTGGTCTTCATTATCAGTTGTTCACTTGGTTCCCAATCTTCTGCTGCCTCACCTTTTGGTTTATCCAGAATACCGCGATACAATAAATTTGCTTTATTTAAGATATCCATTGCTTCATTAAGTTTACCTTGGTTTATTATATCATGTTGTTCTGAAGTGAAAATATCATGTTGTATTTTTAGCAATTTAAGATCATCGCGGATCATTTTCATCATTCCATCTACAACAACACTTCTCAGTTCTGAAAGTGCCTCTCTTTCATTCACACGGACATACTTATCGCTATTTTCTTTGATAAACTCTTTAGCAAAATCTACAAGATATTGTCCAGGATAATGATCATCTCCTAATTCTGCGTTGATACCAAGCTCTTGCTTATATCTTATAAAGAAAGACTCAACTAATCTATCTATCTGTTTACCTGAGTCATTAATATAGTACTCTCTTGTAACATCATATCCACATTTTGAGAGAATAGATGCCATCGCATCTCCCACTATCGCTCCACGCGCGTGCCCAATATGTAGTGGACCTGTGGGGTTTGCAGACACATATTCGATATTTACCTTTTCACCACCACCGATGTTATTATCGCCATAACTTTCACCAAGAATTATTACTTGCTTTATAAAATTTATCCAAAAATCAACATTTAGTGTCATATTTATAAAACCAGATCCTGCAATTTCAACTTTTTTTATATATTTTAGCATTGATATGTGTGGTAAGAGTTTTTCTGCAATAGCGCGAGGAGAGCTGCGAAGCGGTTTTGCTAATACCATTGCTATGTTAGTTGAAATATCTCCATATTCTGGATTATTAGGAAATTCTACTACAATATCTGTGCAATATTCATCAAGTGTTGAATAAAATGCAGAGTTAGTGGATACAAATACTGTATTGACGATATCTATTATATCTTTTTTTATAGTATTAAAAATATTCATAATAAACTCTATTAATTTCTATTTGCGCCTCATATATTGGCTATTTATCTTTAAAGATAAGAATAAAAGCTACTGTTTTACCATCTTCATTACTCATATCAAGTCTCTCTTCTCCGCAGAAATTACTTTCTTTTATGTGAAGAGGTATTGCGTCTTCTTTAGCTTTTATAGATAGCTCTAATGAATTAGCTAGTGTTTGTTCCTCAATATATTGTTTTTGTTTAGGATTATTTAGACAGTTTTTAATTAATTTATCTTGCGAGCATATTACAACTTTTATTCTATCTAAAATGTGCAATCCAACATTTTTCCTCAATTGCTGGATTGTACGTACAATACACTTAGCTATTCCTTCTTGCATAAGTACTTCATTTATCTTTAGATCCAACACTATTAGAGCATCATTTGTACTTAATACGCAAGAATTTTTTATATACTCT